>NZ_CBAROL010000015.1:0-48728 GCF_964779595.1 Methyloglobulus sp. | reverse complement strand
TCCAATTCCTCCAAGGCTTCGTGGTGTTTGACAAGGGCATCGCTTAAACTGGTTTGGGCTAGGTTCTTCCAGGACATAGGCTATTGCTCGAACTTGAATAAAGGCTTATTTTACCCATTTTGGGGCTTGAGGTCGTGCAAAGGTCTCATGAAATATAATGTAATTATTTGGCCGTGTACTTTAGATGTGTGGAATAAATAATCTTTATTGTGAATTAGTTGCACCAAATAAAACATTTTTTGATGAGTTTTGCACACACTCGCATTAAGACATTCAGCTAGGACATTGATTTAAGCCGAATAACTACGCCGCTAGGGGTGTGACAATTTGTCGCACCCACATGACGTAGAGAGAATGTTAGACTAAGCCTAGAATTGCAGTCTTCATTGGTACATCAGTTAGCACCCTTCCCCTCTAATGCGGGCTATTGTTTAGTCCGCATCTTTTTAACGAGGTCATCATGAAAAACGGCTACACAGCTATGAATACCCCACCAGACACTCGTATCGAAATTGACAAGCGCATTGCTTATCATCAAGCAGGACATGCCGCAGCTATTTACCTGGGCAATAAGCAAAAACAATTGCCCGCCGTGCATTTTCAAATCATTATCAAGCCACTGGAATGGGAAGGGCAAGCAAGGGGTCGATTCGCGTGTCCGCACGGCAAATACACGGCAAAAGTTGAAGGCGGGCGTTTAATTCAAAGCTTGCCGATGTCGTTTGCGGAAGCCACGCAGTATTTTTCCTGGCCTGAGCAAGAGCAGTGTTTGTGCGCTTTTGAAGCGGATGTTATCAATTTTCTGGCAGGGTCGTTGGCTGAGGCAAAATTTGTCGCATCACGCGATAATGAGGTTTTCAATCCCAATTTAGTTTATCTGGGGGCGCTAAAGTTTTATGGTGATGGCTCAGATCTGGAAGTCATTACTGAATACTTGGAGTGCTTTATGCTGCATAAGACAGAGCGTGACCGAAAATTAGCAGAATTGTTTTTGGCGGCTTTCAGTTTCGTCAACAAACGCTCGAATTGGAATGCGATTACTGCACTGGCTGAATTTATTTTGGATACGCCCAGGGAGGATTCTAAAGACATCATCCAATGCGAGGACGTGATTTCTCTGTTGGAGGCATCCCGTTTAGCGGCTTAACTCTTCACGGCTACCAAATAGTGCCGTGCCTATTCTGACGATTGTAGCACCTTCAGTTATTGCAGCTTTTAGATCATCTGTCATACCATAAGAGAAGGTATCTAACTCTGGTCGATTGAGATTAACAACGGCTTGAGCAAGTATTTTATAAGGTAAACGTTGCTGTTCGTAATCGTCTTGTGGTGCAGGAATCGCCATAACACCTCGCAGCTTTAATCGGGGTAGTGCGGCTACTGCCGAACATAACGCCGGTAATTCTTCTAAGCTAATCCCTGATTTACTCTGTTCGCCACTGACATTAACTTGCAGACAGATATTCAAAGGTGGCAAGTTATCTGGTCTTTGCTCGCTTAAGCGTTTGGCAATCCGCAAGCTATCAACACTGTGTACCCAGCTAAAATACTGGGCGATCAACTTGGTTTTGTTGGATTGGATCGGTCCGATGAAATGCCAAGTGATATCGTAAGCACCGAGTTTTTGCTGTTTTAGCAAGGCTTCCTGGCAATAATTCTCCCCAAAATGGCGAAGTCCAGCTTGATACGCCGTTGCAATGTCGCTTGCAGGTTTGGTTTTGCTTACCGCCAGCAATAGAACATTTTTTGGGTTGCGCTTGCACTCATGGCAATATTCTTCTATCTGACTACGAATAGCCGTTATGCTTTGGGCGATGGTCATGATGATGGTTGTTTTAGTATCTTCTAGCGATTATATAAGCAATCTGGCTTTAAAAAAGCGCAGAGTTGAACTATTGTTAGTGGATGATTTGTCCCTTTCTTTTTTGTTCCAGGAGTAAACATTGGATATTGCCGAATTACTAGCTTTTTCAGTCAAAAATAACGCCTCGGATTTGCATCTATCGGCAGGGTTGCCGCCGATGATACGGGTTGATGGTGATATTAGGCGAATCAACATCCCCGCGCTAGAGCATAAGGAGGTCCACGCGCTGATTTATGACATTATGAACGACAAACAACGTCGGGATTACGAAGAATTTCTGGAAACCGACTTTTCCTTTGAATTGCCGGGGGTGGCGCGGTTTCGGGTGAATGCGTTTAATCAAGAGCGCGGCGCGGCGGGGGTGTTCAGAACAATTCCGTCCAAAGTTTTATCGTTGGAAGACTTAAAAGCGCCTAAGTTTTTTGCCGAACTGACCACGAAATCACGCGGTCTTATCTTGGTGACCGGCCCCACGGGTTCCGGTAAATCCACCACCTTGGCAGCGATGATTAATCACATCAATCAGAATGATTATGCCCATATCCTGACCGTTGAAGACCCTATCGAGTTTGTCCACGACAGCCAAAAGTGTCTGATTAACCAGCGCGAAGTGCATCGAGACACCCACGGCTTTAATGAGGCCTTACGTTCAGCTTTACGGGAAGATCCCGACATTATTATGGTGGGCGAAATGCGTGATTTGGAAACTATTCGTTTGGCATTGACGGCGGCGGAAACCGGTCACTTGGTGTTCGGTACTTTGCACACCACCTCGGCGGCAAAAACTATCGACCGTATAATCGACGTATTTCCTGCCGCAGAAAAAGATATGATAAGGTCTATGCTTTCTGAATCTTTACAGGCAGTTATCTCACAAACCTTGCTCAAGAAAACCGGCGGCGGTCGTATTGCCGCCCATGAAATCATGGTGGGAACCTCGGCCATTAAAAACTTAATTCGTGAAGCCAAGGTGGCGCAGATGTATTCCGCGATTCAAACCGGACGTAAGGAAGGGATGCAAACATTGGATCAAAACCTGAAAGACCTCGTCGATCAAGGTTTGATCCATTCCAAGATGGCGATGAGCAAAGCCGTCAATAAAGATATGTTCCGTTAGGATTAAGATAAGATTATGGATTTTAAAGCATTATTGGAATTAATGGTAAAACGGCGGGCATCCGATTTGTTCATTACAGCGGGTAGACCACCGACCATGAAAGTCGATGGTGCATTGGTTGAAGTCTCCAAGACTATGCTGACCGCCGAGCAATCCCTCATAGTTGTGTTAAGCCTTATGGATCAGCGGCAAAAAAACGAGTTTGAAAACACTAAAGAATGTCAATTTGCCATCGGTTATCCGGGTTTGGGTCGGTTCAGAATTAGCGCGTTTACCCAGCGCGATGCGGCTGGTATGGTATTGCGGCGGATTGAGAACCAAATCCCTGATTCCGACGACCTACATTTGCCGCTCATTCTTAAAGACTTGATTATGGAAAAGCGCGGCTTGATTATTTTTGTTGGGGCAACTGGCACGGGTAAATCAACCTCTTTGGCTTCGCTTATAAAGCATAGAAATCAAAACAGTAGCGGACATATTATTACTATCGAAGATCCGATAGAATTTCAACATCCACATTTGGGTTGTATTGTTACCCAACGCGAGGTGGGGATTGATACCGAATCCTATGAAATTGCCTTAAAAAATACGTTGCGGCAAGCACCTGACGTTATTCTGATCGGCGAAATCAGGACGCGAGAAACCATGCAAAATGCAATCACTTTCGCTGAAACGGGGCATTTGTGTTTATCGACCTTACATGCTAACAATGCGAACCAGGCACTGGACAGGATTCTGCATTTCTTTCCAGACGAGATGCACGACCAGTTATGTATGGACTTGTCGCTGAATCTGCGTGGTATCGTCGCACAACAATTGATTAAACGCGCCGATGGCAAAGGTCGTTATCCTGCTATTGAAGTATTAATCAACACCCCACTTGCCAAGGATTATATCCGCAAAGGCGAAGTCAATAAGCTTAAGGAGTTGATGAAAAGTTCCCGTGAACAAGGTATGCAAACCTTCGATCAAGCCCTATTCGATTTGTATACGGCAGGTAAGATCAGCTATGAAGATGCCTTGAATTCAGCCGATTCCAGAAACGAAGTCCGCTTGATGATTAAACTGGGCGCTACCCAGGCAGGCGGGTTTGATAATGACGATATGCTTTTAACTGAGACGGAAAACTGAACCTTTGCGGCTCAGTTTGTAAAATCCAATTCTCGTAGTATCTGATCAACAATTGCCCAGATATTCTGCTACTACATTCCTGCTAATTGCGGGCTGGAAAAACACCTTGAAGTGCAATGCAAGTCGTCATGCCAAGATAAGGTTGACGATTATCAAAGGCTTGGTTTGATCCTGCGGTGCCAATGACTGTTGTTGCGGTCGATGAGATTGAAGAATCCGCCAAGGTTACATTGGCAACACCAGGTTTATAGGATTTTTAGCACCAGATTTTGCAAGAATACTAGCTTGTGGTTTAGCCGATGTAGCTGCTGCATTAGTACCTCTTAAGGAAGACACAATTGTGGTAGCAGCCCCATGAGTATGTGTTGGTAAGTTGGCTGATGTTAGCGTAACAGATTGCTGGCCGCCTTTTTCTCCTAAAGCTACTGATGTAAGACCAGTGCCGACACCCGCCCCAACGACCGACCTACCGCGTAAATCAGGCAATGCAAAAGTTGTTTGACCGTTACCACCATAAGTGGTGCCTAATAAAGCAAATAGGGCTTGGTTTGTATTAATGGGCAATATTTGGCCTGATGTTTCGGCAAAACCTATCGGGCAAAAATTGAAAGCAAATGTGCAAATCTCCCCTAGAAATGGTTGACTACCACAGGCAGCAACTGGAAGGGAAGTGCTGGCTAAGACTAACGGTAAAATCGCTTTTTTTAATAAGTTGTGCATAAGGAAGTCTCTTACTCCAATGTTGATTAAAGGTTAAATACAAGCGTAATAGGTTCTGTAGAATGTTCAAGTTAAATTACCGCTGATGGATATGCGCTAAAATAAAAGCTTTTGTTATTCAATAAGTAAAACTATATATCCAACTGAGATTAAAAGCACAGCGCATTAAAAAATATCGTCAATTTTAAGCACTGATAACGTCACCTAACGCCAACAAAACCTGCTCGCAATGTCCCTTGACGCTTAGTTTGCGCCACTCCTTTACTAATACACCTTGAGGATCAATCAAAAATGTACTGCGTTCAATACCTCTAACCTGTTTGCCGTACATGTTTTTCATTTTGATGACATCAAATAACTGGCAGAGAGCTTCGTCCGCATCGGAAAGCAGGTCAAACGGGAACTCTTGTTTGCATTTGAAGTTTTCGTGAGATTTGAGTGAATCCCTGGATACGCCGATTACAACCGCATTTAAAGTCGTAAATTGTGCGATGTTATCTCGAAAATCCTGACCTTCCAGCGTACAGCCTGGGGTGCTGTCTTTGGGGTAAAAATACAATACAACTGTTTTACCGTGATAATCGCTTAATTTAATGGTCTTATCGCCAGTTGCTTTTGCTTCAAAATCCGGCACAACATTGCCGATGGTTACAGTCATGGTGTCCCTATCTCTTTATCGGTTCAAGAATGGCATCAATATTCAGATGATCGCAAAAATCCAGAAATTCTTCACGCAGCGATAAGAGATGCAATTGCGGGGGCACCAAAATCACTAATTTGGTTGAGAACACGGGCGTTTGAGCATAAGGAGCTAGATAAGAACTGCCCGTTATTTCTTCTATTTCAATGTCACGACCCAACAGAAATGATGTGATGGACTCTATAATACTTTCCTTATCTAGGGAAATAGTTTCCAGGGTATAAGGCACAGAGTCCTTGCCTTTCTCCCTAGCTTCAGTACGTAGCGTGTGAATTTTTATCTCCATGCGCTTTTGGATTAAATCCAAAGCACTTTCCACTTTGGCGATCTGATTCCAATTCCCTTGAATTAACAAGTAGCTGGCAGTAGACTGACCAAGACGTGACGATCTGATTTCCACCACACTGCATTTGCAATCGCGGACAACGGGCAAGATTTCCGCAATAAAATGGGTGTGGATTTTTCCTACAGCAGTAATGGTTAGTTGCATGATTTTTCGAATTGTTGTTTTGCGGATTTTATCATCAAACGGGAAAAACTTGATTAACAAAGATTATTTCGTAATGCCAGCACACTTCACCTTCCTAGTTTTCAGCAATAGATGTATCCTGAGAGTATGAAAAAGCAAAAGTTGGTCGTTGCCATATCTTCAAGAGCTTTATTTGATCTGGATGAATCCCATGCGGTTTTTGAAACCCAAGGCAAAGAGGCGTTTTGTAAATATCAAATAGACCATGAAGACGAGATTTTAGCGCCAGGTTACGGATTTTCCTTGGTAAAAAAATTCCTGGCTATCAATGACAGCAGCCCTAACGAGCCATTGCTGGAAATTATCCTGCTGTCCCAAAACAGCGCCGATACAGGGCTTAGGATATTCAATTCCATCGCCCATCATAAGCTGAATATCACCCGTGCCGCCTTTACCAGCGGCGTTTCGCCTTATGCGTACATGCCCGCGTTTGGCGCACACTTGTTTTTGTCGGCGAATGCCGATGATGTCGTCAAAACCCTGGATGCTGGGTTTGCGGCGGCGACGATAATGAGCGGGTCTTCCACATCCAATCAAAGCCAACAACTGCGTATCGCGTTTGATGGTGATGCGGTGTTGTTTTCGGATGCTTCCGAACGGATTTATCAGGAACAAGGTTTGGCAAAATTTGCCGAGAATGAACGGAATGAAGCGAAAAATCCTTTGCCAGGGGGGCCATTCAAGGATTTCTTAGCACGCTTGCATCATATCCAGATGCAGTTTGATCCCGATTGTTCGCCGATTAGAACGGCTTTGGTCACAGCGCGTGCAGCCCCTGCTCACGAGCGCGTGGTCAGGACGCTCAGGGCGTGGGGCATTCGTATTGATGAGGCGTTGTTTTTGGGTGGAATGTCCAAAGGCGCGTTTTTAAAGGCGTTTGGTGCGGATATATTCTTTGATGACCAAAAAGGCCACTGCGAGTCGGCGGCTGTGCATGTGGCTGCGGCGCATGTGCCGCATGGAATTACGAATATAAAAAAATGAAGCCAGGGTGTATTCCATGCACCAAAAAACGACATATACTGTTTGCTGAACGTATTAATTGGCTTCAAACATCGATGATTGGGTGAGTGAAACACATCCAATTGCCAGTTGCTTATTTATGCACCCAATCCGCGCCCAAAGTCCCTTGCAGGCTATCGAGATAATCTGGGCTGGAAACCTTAGCCAACATCCGTTCGGTTTTCGCCAGTTTTTGGGTCAATTCTGCATAACTGGCTGAATCATATCGGTCTTTGTCGGTTAGACAATGTTCGATGTGATCTTTATGACGCTGCCAAAGTTGGCTATCACGCTGTTGTTTGATTTTTAATCTTTCCTGATACCAGTCGCTTTGCAACAAATAATCACGGGTGAACAGGCTGCGGATTGCTGAATCGGCTATAGTTTTGCCTTCGTATTCGCCATGCGCCATGATGTGCAGCAAGGCTTTCAGGGGAGGGCAGGCATCGTCAATAGAGCCATCTTCAAAATACTGCTGTGCGACCCGTTGTTGCGCTTCGTAGACGTTGTTGATGCCATCGACATAGCTGTCCATATCCTGCGTTTCCGGTTTGAGCATGGCTTCGTCGAATACGGCCGTCGGGTAATTGAACACCTTGCCGAACACGGTATGGACAAAGCGTTCCGTAATTCGGTAGCCTAATCGACTGGCATAAATCGTCTTGCCTTGGTATTCAAAATCGTCGAGTTTTTCTAATTGTCCTTGTGCAATTAGATAGTTAGGGCAGCGTTGTTCAACGGGCAATCGCGACCAGATTTCCGGTATCAACAGGCTGATGTCATGATCGATGCGGCGGTTTGAGCCGATGAATCCGGCGGCAGTAGAAAAGCCGCCGTAGCCGCATAATATAAATGATACCAATGCCGTGTTGAGGTCGGCGGTTGCAGATACGGCATTGAATGGGCCTTTGGTGAGCGCACCTTCTGAGCCTGCGCCCGTCGTGGAAGGCGATTTGCCGGTCAAGCTGCAAATAAAATCCATGAACAACTCAGGCAATTCCTGATAATGAATGGGGTTGTAGATAGCCAGTGGGCGGATACCTGCGGCGAGGTCGATAGGATTGTTGCGGCGACCTGTCAACACCGAATTGACCGGAAAGTACACGGCTTGGTCGTAGCGCAAGCCACGGGCAAGACGGGTGGACAGTTCCGCGACATAACGCATCTTGGGATCTAGAATGTCGGGTCGAACCTGCAAATAACGGACATTCTGGCTGGGTTTGCCATCAACCAGGCGTGGATGGGCGGATGAAACAAAATATTGTCCATTCTTTGCCCGTGCCGCTTCCCGGATCACCTGTTGCATCGGCTCACTGAATTCCTCAAAGTGGACAACATCTTCCAGAAGTTCTTTGGCATCTTGGGTGTCAAGCGGTTGAAAATTAGAGATAAAATTGCCTTTGCCAGAAAAATCCAGTTCAGTTTGCAAATCCGACCCACGATGGATGGCATCGTCAGGACGCTGGAAAAAACTCTCTTCACAGTTATTGACCAGCTTAACGCTGAGATTTTTGTAATCGGGATTCAATCCGGTTAGATAGCGCACTGGCACAACGGTAGATGCACTAATGTCATCTTCCATTTGCAGCTTTTCCGAGGCGACAAAATCTTGCCGCAATTTGAATACCCGCCATGCGCCGTTTTCGTCAAAACCAACTCGTAGATAGCTTGCTCTCAGCTTTCTGCCATGAAATTTCAGTTCGTTGCCCGGTTTGCCATTGACCAGATCAACTGAAAAATGTTGCCGCCAATTTAAGCCCCAGTCTTTTTTATAAAAGCGTTTAACCATTAAGGTCAAGCCCAGAATATGCTGGGGAATTTCCTCCAGCCATTGGTTGTAAGCGTCAGAATAATCGGTGGCGGAAGGGGTCAGTAGTTTAATGACCGAGCCCAGTGTGCGTTTGCTGCTCAGTAAACTGCGCTGGTCGCTGCCGTGCAATTTGGGGTCACGAAAACGGTTGGAATAATCATGGTCGAAAATCTTGCCCACAAAATCCATATCCTTATTGAAATCTTCGACGAAGAAATCGCCGGAAATGACTGCGCCAGCAATGGATTTGGAGATTTCAGACTTGCCGCCGCCCGAAACCGTGCTGGGCTTATGGCAAAACGTACCCTCAGGATAAGTACCGATCAGCCGCCAGCTAGGTGCGTGTGGATGACGTTCCATGTGTACCCGAAAGCCATTCGGGTAGATATAGGTGTGATTAATCAGTAATTTAAGCGATTGCTGGTGGTTATCTTGTAACCAGCATATTTGTTGATCCTGGATGTTGATTTGGGCATCGGCAGGGACGAACACGATGTCGGGATGGCATCTATCCACGCCATAACCGGCATCTTTCCGCTCCATCAAGCCGTCCAGCAATTGGCTGGCCTGTTCAAACGTCGGTTTGGGTGCTAGATCAGATGCGCTAGGGATATGGATTTCACCCAACACAACGCGTGGGAAAGCCAACGCACCGCCTGAATGTTCTTCTTCGCAATCGCCAAAAAGATTGCTGGCGTAGCTGATTTGGGACTTGATTTCTTTTTTGCTGTAGCCGAAATAATTGTCGGCAATGATGGTTACGATAATGCCCTGCATGTCGCGGCAGACCAGCTTGAAAGGCTTGCCGTCGTTGTACAGTTCATTTTCATTCTGCCAGCACATGCCGTCTTTGCGTTGACGGGGCGTGGCATCATCAAAATGCGGCAATCCCAAGGCTTTTTTGTTGCACAACACTAGGTGTGGGGCAAGGATGATGCAGCCGGTATTCCCCGTCCAATGGTCAATATCCAGGGCGGAGTCGTTGTCTGGCAGAAATGGATCGCCAGCATTACCGAAAATGGATTCGACAAAATCTAGGTTGGCAACCAAACCGCCGGGTGCAAAAAACCGGATTTCCATCGTTTGTGCAGGGTTGTCAGGGGAAACTGCCGGACGTACGATAGGTCGTTGCAACAATGATACCCACAGCTTTGCGGGATTACTTTGCTTGCTCGTAAACGGTAAGCACAGCAATTCATCAGGCGGCGACAAAGCCATTGCCAAAATCGCGGCATAAGCGACTACAGGCACTTCAGATTTATCAGCAGGAACGGGCAGACCACCCGCCGCGATATGAAACACGCCTTTAGTCGTGCGCTTATCGTTCTGTGGATTATGCAGAACGCCTTGTTGGATGCGGTAAGAATCAATATACGCCGAGTGGAATTCATCGCCGTGATAAGGCAGGGAGAGTTCCCGTGCCAGCCCTTTTTGTTCTAGCACAAAGGTTTCACCAGGAATACGAATAGTTTCGTTAATGCCGTTACTCAGCAAATAACGGTTAAGAAAATCTTCAATACGTTGGTCGGCAGGGCAACGATATTGGGCGAGCAAGCGGCGTTGTTGGGAGTATTTTTTTAATAAACCATTAGCAATATCAAGATATTGTCTGTCATCATCCATTTCGCAGGTCGGTTGACCCAACGCCGCGAGTTGCAGGTTGATGTGATGGTATTTTTGTTGCCGCCGATCTTTTTTCTGGCTTATTTCTGGCGGCATCGTTCTTACGTTCATTTATTGCTGACTCCAAAGCTAGATTGGTTATTGTAATTATTGTTATGACTATAATTCAAAAATAGCCGTCAAAGCTAAGAAAATTTTATTGGTAGTTGCATTTTAGAGTACAAAATGAAGTAAAAATTAGTGATTAATTAACGATAAATCCAGCATCAACAATGCTTGGCTTACTGATGAAAGCAATCTTTTCCAGTATAATCCCCACTATTTTAACGTAGAACGGTTAGGCAGCATGTCGAAAATTAATAAAGTGGTCTTGGCTTATTCTGGAGGTTTGGATACCTCCGTTATCCTCAAATGGTTGCAGGATGTGTATCAGTGTGAGGTTGTGACGTTTACAGCCGACTTGGGACAAGGCGAAGAAGTCGAACCCGCCCGCGCAAAAGCTAAGGCAATGGGCATCAAGGAAATTTACATCGACGATTTGCGGGAAGAGTTTGCCCGTGATTTCGTTTTCCCCATGTTCCGTGCCAATACGGTTTACGAAGGCGAATACCTGCTCGGCACCTCGATTGCACGTCCCCTAATCGCCAAACGCTTGATTGAAATCGCCAATGAAACCGGTGCGGAAGCCATTTCGCACGGTGCAACGGGCAAAGGTAACGACCAAGTGCGTTTCGAGTTGGGTGCTTATGCCTTACGTCCCGACATCCACATCATCGCGCCCTGGCGGGAATGGGATTTGACTTCACGCGAAACCCTGATGGCGTACGCCGAAAAGCACGGCATTCCGGTGGAAATGAAAAAAGGCAAGTCGTCGCCTTATTCCATGGATGCGAATTTGCTGCACATCAGCTATGAAGGCAGGGTGTTGGAAGATCCTTGGACAGAACCCGAAGAAGATATGTGGCGTTGGACAGTTTCACCTGAAGCCGCACCGGATAAAGCGACTTACCTCGAATTAACTTACGTACAAGGCGATATTGTTGCCATCGACGATGTGGCTCATAGCCCAGCAGAACTCATTGAAAAGCTGAATAAAATCGCTGGAAGCAATGGTATAGGCCGACTGGATATTGTTGAAAATCGCTATGTCGGCATGAAATCACGCGGTTGTTATGAAACCCCGGCGGGAACGATCATGATGAAAGCGCATCGTGCCATCGAATCATTAACGTTAGATAGGGAGGTCGCGCATTTGAAGGATGAACTCATGCCGCGTTACGCTTCGCTGATCTACAACGGCTATTGGTGGAGTCCTGAACGGCTTATGTTGCAAACCATGATTGATGCCTCACAAGCCAACGTCAACGGCAAAGTGCGCGTTAAGTTGTATAAGGGCAATGTCGTTGTCGTAGGTCGTGCATCTGCAACAGATAGCTTGTTCGACACCAACAT
The DNA here is from genome assembly GCF_964779595.1 of Methyloglobulus sp. NCBI lineage: Bacteria > Pseudomonadati > Pseudomonadota > Gammaproteobacteria > Methylococcales > Methylococcaceae > Methyloglobulus > Methyloglobulus sp. The sequence continues at coordinate 36,780 of NZ_CBAROL010000015.1, read as the reverse complement.
TGCCACCTTTGAAGACGATGGCGGCGCGTACAACCAAAAAGATGCTGAAGGTTTTATCAAGTTGAATGCCTTGCGGATGCGGATAGCGTCGGCAAAGCGTTCAAAATAAGTGGACGGGTGAAATCTCTAACTTGATTGATAGGGCGGAGTGGCAAACCTAGGTTTGCCACTCCAAAAACAGCTAAATAGTGGAAACAAGCTAGAATTATCCTTGTATAATCACAATCCCGATAGTAACGACACAAATGTTTTAAAGCGGTGATGTCCAAACAATAACAGTCCCTTCAGATTTTATGAAGCGGACAAAAATAACAGGCGACATGCAAGAGAAACGCACAGAGATTGTTAAATTACAAGGGGTTGTGCGAACTATCCCTTCCCATCAGCAGTTGGTTAAAGCCAACCGTTTGCTGGTGAGTGCTGTGTTTCTGTTGATGGTAATTGTTTTGGTGGTCGGTTTTGTGTTCATCCCCAGTTCGGATGTCATCAATAATTATGCAAAAATCAACACTGCCACGATTGCCGCCCAAGGCACAGATCCCGCCGTATCCGCCGAAGTCAACACCTTGAAAGGCCAGCTTATCGGCTTGCTCAGTGGTTCAATTGAAGGCAAGTTAAAGGCGCTAGAACAAAGCGTAAAGTTAGGCTCAGTCGATAATTCCTTGGGAACGATAGCCGATCTTAAAAATGACATCAAAGTGCTGCGTTCCTATTCAGATACCCCCAAAAAATCAGAAGCAGTGGTTTCCAACGTGCAACTGGCAGAAGAAGTCTCTCATCTTAAACACCTTATCTACGCCAGCCTTGCCTCTTGTGGGCTGATGTTTGTGGCGGCGGCAGGAGTTTGGGTTAAATACCGTAAGCGCTTGCCTTATAAGGAAATTAAGAAGGGGTATTTGGGTAAGCGTTGATTTATTTTGCAGCTATTTTGACGACTATGTTGCCTTGTCCTTAGATGTTTACGAATAGTTCAAAGACAGCGGCAGCATCAAAACATTTGAGGAGGGGTTGTAAACCCAGCCTTGCGCGAGTGGCTTTACTCAAAACTAGGCTATCTCAGCTCAGCTGCGTTTGAAGCTAATAATAGTCACTTAGTGGAGCGTCCATGAAATCGCGGCAAGATCAACTTATTCGATGCGTATGTTAAAGCACATGGCGTAAATTCGTAGGCGGATCTTGACCCGCCCGTACTTAACTTATAAAGATTTAAATGTGAAATTAAATGATGAATCGTAAATTAATATATTCAGCTATATTTTATTTATCGTTAACCTCATGTGCTTCTCAGATTACAACAGCAAACTCTCTTATAACGACCGTGTACGTTGCTAAACAATCAGAAGTGATGGAGTCGCTTAAAAAAGTCGTAGGTAGTATGGAAAATTATTACCTCATTCCTAAAAATAAAAACGAGATAATTGTCCAATATGATCCTTCCAATCCTGTCATGGGTAGTGCAAGCGTTTTAATAAGTTTTGTCTTGGCATCGGGGTTAAAAAGTGATGGTGAAAGTGTCACCGGAATAGAGCTTGTTTATACGGATGTCACTCCTCTTTTTAGCCAAGATACTACATTTAGTGGCGCTGATCTTATTGACCGCCTAAAATCACCTTTGGATGATTACTTGCACTTCAAAAGAATACAAAAATATCAAATTCAGCGTTATTAAAGTCGAGTAGGGTACGCGCCGCGTACCTTTTTTAGGCTTACTTCACACGGAACATTTTGTAGTGGTATTCGGAGCATACCCTACGAACTCTTGAAAGAAGTGCTAAATTCATTAGCAAATACCCTTGTATTTCTACACAAATTGTATATACAATGAGCCATGCAGTTTGAATGGGATGAACGTAAGCGGGTTACCAACCTTGAAAAACATGGCCTCGATTTTCTTGATGTCGCCGAAGTTTTTGAAGTTTCCCATGTTGTTGTCCCATCCACAATTAGCAGCGAGCTGCGTTTTCTTGCTATAAGTGTTATGCAAAACCGCTTTGTTACGGTTGTCTACACGATGAGAGGTGAGATAATCAGGATTATTTCTTTTAGGAGATCACGCCATGAGGAAAGACGAAAATATCATGAGTTATACGATGAATGAGTTGAAAGCGAAACGCGGCGAGAGTCTTACGGATTGGCGCAAGGTCGATGCAATGAGCGACAACCAGATTGATGGGATCATTGCCGCAGATGACGATGAGCGCGACTTTTCGCCCGACTGGACGAAAGCTGAACTGGTGTTACGGGAATCTAAGCAATCTATTAACTTGCGCCTTGACCGCGATATTGTGGAATTTTTTAAGGGGCAGGGGCGAGGACACATTTCAAGAATGCAAGCCGTCTTGAAAGCCTATGTTGACGCACATCAGCCTAAAACATAAGTGATAGAATTTACCGCACAATATTCTGATGCACCTGTCATGCTAGGTTTTCTCAAATAGCAGACATAAAAAAACCGCCTTCATGCAAGATTAAGGCGGTTTTTCGGGAGAAGAATTTTCTTCTTATTTAGTGCTGATGTACTTATACAAAGCATCAATCGCCATTTCTTCAGTGTAACCTGCTTTAGTTACAGCTGCATTTTTCATGATTTCACCCATTGCTTTTGGCATACCGCCTCGACCATTTGTAAGCACTTCTTCAAACTTTGCGCGATCCAAAGTGCCTGCTTTGATATTTGCAGTTAATTGTGGGTTGGAAGAAATATCATGACAAGTGCCGCAACCACGACCAAAAGCACGGTCATAGATTTTTTTGCCGATATCAGTCTGTTCATCAGCGAATACTGATCCGCTCAATGCGATTAACGCCACACCTGCTAATGTTCCTAATGTTTTTCTCATGTTGACCTCTCTTGGTGGATAAAAAAGAACCCAAGCATGTATCCCTTGTGGTTCGGTTGGTTATTATAAGGGGGAAAGGATAAGAAATATAAGCACATAATTCAATTGTTTTATTTCAAAATCCGCTTTTTATTTTCAGCGACCTTATTATCGCTAGGTAGTATGAACTCGAACTGAATGCCATTACAGCTGTAAAAACCCTGCTCCTGCTGAAAAAATCTGGGGTCAGGGGATTAAAAGCAAGCGCTTAACCCTGCACATCCCGATTTTGTACATCTAGTTTAGGAAAGGTGTAAACACTTGATTTTAAGGGTGCTGCCCAAACCATTTAAGCTTGTTATGTAAGCACACTACAGTGCCGATAATGATAAGTGTCGGTGCTTTAATATGTTGATTTTTAACCAAAGTTGGTAAAGTTTCTAATGTGCCGGTAAGCACTATTTGGTTGTCCGTCGTACCTTGTTGTATGAGGGCGATAGGTAAGTCCTTGGGGCTTCCGTGTGCAATCAGAGAATGACAGATTTGCTCCAGCCCGATCAAGCCCATGTAAATAACCACGGTTTGATTGGGCAATGCCAGTTGCGTCCAATTGAGGTTAACACAATCGTCCTTGAGATGGCCGGTCACGAACACGCATGATTGGGCATGATCGCGGTGGGTTAGTGGAATGCCCGCATAGCTGGCGCAACCTGATGCAGCGGTAATGCCAGGAACGACTTGAAAATGAATACCTTGTGCCATCAAAGTTTCGATTTCTTCGCCACCACGACCAAAAATGAATGGATCGCCGCCTTTTAAACGAGCCACCCGTTTCCCCGCTTTCGCCAAGTCAGTGAGCAATTGGTTGATGGAAACTTGCGGTAAGGTATGGTTTTGCCGTTGTTTGCCGACATAGATTTTTTCTGAATCCCGCCGCGCCAGGTCGATAATTTCCGGTGACACCAAGCGGTCATAAACCACGACATCGGCTTGCTGTAACAGGCGCAAGGCGCGAAAAGTCAATAAATCCGCCGCGCCTGGACCTGCACCTATCAAATAGACTTCGCCATTGTTAACAGTACCATCGTAATCGTTAAGTGCTTGTTTTAGAAGTTGTTCGGCTTTCTGTTCATTGCCAGAAAAGACTTGTTCGGCAATGATGCCCTGGAAGGTATTCTCCCAAAATATTCGTCGTTGTGGGGCTATGTTGATGCGCTGTTTGACCTTATCCCTGAATTTCTCAGCAAGGTTTGCTAACCGACCATAAGCAGGCGGAATGACGGATTCTATTTTAGCCCTGAGCAATCGTGCCAAAACTGGGGCAGAACCGCCGGAAGACACTGCTATGACAATAGGGGAACGGTCAACGATGGCAGGAAAGATAAAGCTGCTAAGTCCAGGATTATCGACTACATTGACAGGAATTCCCTGTTCTGTGGCTGTGTTGGCAACCAGTTTGTTAGTTTCTATATCGTCAGTTGCTGATACGATCAGCTTGAATTGCCGTAAATCAGCTTGTGCAAAAGCTGTTTGTTGTAAGGTCAATGAATGGGAATCCTGCATAGCCGCTACTGTTGGGCTAATGTCCTTGGCAATCACGGTAATGTTTGCCCCGGCGCGAGATAACAATTCGATTTTACGGGCGGCAATGTCGCCAGCGCCTACGACAAGGCAATTTTGCCCTTTCAGCTTGAAAAAAACGGGGAAATAATCCATTACAGGTGCAACGTTGATTGAGATGAAGGTGTTATTATAGGCAATCTCTTATGCAGTACGTTAGAAATTGGCAATGACAGATATAACCTTAATTGAATGCGACCTGGAAGTGGATGCCAGCGGCTTAAACTGTCCGTTACCGTTATTGCGCTTGAAAAAAGCTTTGATGGAAGTGCAAAGTGGCGACGTGATCAAAATTATCGCCACCGATCCTGCCGCACACTTAGATATTGGTGTTTATGTTGAGCAAACCGGACATCAGACACTTGAATTCACTCGGCAATCCAATGTGCAGGTGTTTTTTATCAAGAAAAAATGAGTGAAAATTTTTGGTTAGTGGGTTAAACCTGTCTATTTGATGACCTTTTAGGCTTATGCCTGTAAATCGCGTGTATTTTGGATTGCAAACCCAGGTTTGCTACTCCGCTTATCAATCAAGTTAGAAATTTCACCCACTACCGATTTTTGTAATCCACATATTCTCTATTTTTGGAACTGTTGATTCGGGCAATTCTCCGTTCTTAAACTAATAATCGACCAGTTAGCTTGTTCAGCATAGAACCTTAGCTTTTCGTCAGGATCAACTGCGACGGGATTGTCCACCCGCTTCAGCAAGGGCAAATCATTATGCGAATCACTGTAAAACCAGCTATTTGCGAGGCTTTCCGAAGACTGCTCCAGCCAGGCTTCCAGTAGCTTGACTTTACCTTCCTGGAAGCAGGGGATTCCGGTAAAAGTGCCGGTATATCTGCTGTCCACAAAATCTGGCGTGGTCGCCAATAAAAGGTCAATGCCGTAGAGCTTGACGATAGGTTCGGTCACGAAGCGATTGGTGGCAGTAATCACCATCAGTGTGTCACCACGTAAACGATGTTTGTCGATAAGCTGTTGGGCTGGTTTTAAGAGCAGTGGTCGGATGATGGTTTCGATAAATTCACTGCGCCACCGACAAAGGTCATCAGTTTTATTATCCGCCAACGGCTTCAATGAAAAATGCAGGAATTCAGTAATATCCAGCGTTCCTTGCTTGTAATCGCTGTAAAATTTAGCGTTGGCTTCTTCGTAATAAGCCTTATCAACTATGCCTTGGTCAACCAAAAACTGCCCCCAAAGATAGTCGCTGTCATCGGCAATTAGGGTATTGTCTAAATCAAAAATCGCTAAACTCACAGGCTACCTGTCTTTTAAAATTAAAGGGATATGCTATCTAGCATCTGGGCATTTTTTGTGGAACAATGGCATCATTAATTGAAATCCATTCTATTTCTCGATTTTAGCATACGCAGGCTGTAGAGATGGGAGTGGTAAAAGACAAAGGTTTTTTTAACATGATCGACTCAAAAGGATACCGGCCCAATGTCGGCATCATCCTTTGCAATGACGAGGGTCGCGTGTTTTGGGCAAAACGGGTGGGTGTGGACTTGTGGCAATTTCCGCAAGGTGGCATCAATCCAAATGAAGACCCTGAGACAGCGATGTATCGTGAATTGTGGGAGGAAACGGGGCTGCAAACACAGCACGTCCAGGTGCTTGGGCGAACGCGCTATTGGCTGAGATACCAGTTGCCTGACCGCTACATTCGCAAAAACTCCATTCCGTTGTGCATTGGACAAAAGCAGATATGGTATATGTTGCGCTTGGTTAGCCATGAATCCAATGTGCGTTTTGATCTTTGCCCTAAGCCCGAATTTGATGGCTGGCGCTGGGTGGACTATTGGGAGCCGCTTAAGGATGTGGTGTACTTCAAACGCAAGGTTTACCAACGGGCGATGACTGAATTAGGAGCTATTCTCACTATTGATTCAGTTCCAGTGGATGCGTCAGGCTATCTGACTCTGACGAATGAAATCAGCAAAAATAAACCTAGGTTTCAATAACCTTTCGGGTTCGCTTGCAAGCCCTTTAAGGGTTCTGGCAAGCGGACGATATCGGAGTTCATACTGCCGTCAGCGTATAGACTAATCCAACGATAACCCGGAGATGTGTCGTCTAAGCTAAAACGTTCGCTTTGGGGCTTGAACTGAAAACAGGTAGAGGGAGTGGTCAATATCCGCACAGAATCGACCTGAACATCCATAGCCTGATGAATATGACCATTGATGATGGTTTTCACCATTGGGTAAGGCTTGATAAGGTCGAATAACTCCTGGGCATTTTCAATTAGCATCGTATCCATCCAACGGCTTTTGGTGGGTAGGCAATGATGATGGACGGCGATAAGGGTAAAGAGATCGGGGTTATTTCTTAAACACTCGTCCAGAAACGCTAATTCTTCAATCGACAAGTAGCCGCCTTCAGAGCCTGGAATTTGGCTATTCAGGCTAATGATTTGCCAATTTCTCAACACGATATGCTTCCGGCAATTAACCTGTTCCGTGCAAAATACTTCTTGCATAATGTCGAAATCATCATGATTGCCGGGTAAGCAAATACAAAGAATATCATGCGCTTGAAGCTTGCTTAGAATGTGCTTATAACTCGCTGGGCAAGGATCTTGAGCCAGATCACCCGTGACCAGGCACAGGTCAAATTTCCACTTTGAGCTAAAAGCGTGTTCGAGTACGGCATTGAAATAATGCGCCGTATTAACACCTAACAGCGTTGCTTCCGGCGTAGCTAGGATATGCGGGTCGGTAATCTGCAATATCGAAAAGTGAGAGGAAGATTTACCCATATCTTTCTGTCATTCAATAATTTTACAAAGCACTTTGGAGTTTCTTTCTGGGCTGTAAAGCGTTTTTAGCGATTCAGGAAGATTGTCTATCGTCGAAGGTTGGAAACCCCGCTCAATAAACCAGTGCGCCGTTTGCGTTGATAACAAAAATAGCTTCTTAAGCTTTAATTGCTTGGCTTTTTGGCAGACGTGATCGAACAATCGCTGACCCCGCGCTGAGCCTTGATAATCAGGATGTACTGCAAGGCAAGCAATAGCGCCAAATTGACCTTGTTCATCGGAATGCAACGCCATACAGCCGATAATAAGGCCGTCTATGTCCAGGACAATATAATCCGCGATTTCCATTTCGATTTTTTCCCGTGAGCGTTTTGCCAGTTTGCCTTGTTGTTCCAAAGGTTTGATAAGCTCCAGGATGCCGCCGATGTCGTCGAGCGTGGCGGTACGCAGTGCTTCAAACGGCGTTGAGCTTATCAGAGTCCCTACGCCATCATGGCTGAACAGTTCCAGCAGCAAAGCACCATCGACGTTCCTATCAATCAAATGAACGCGCTTTACCCCCGACTGGCAACTTTGGATGGCGGCTTTAAGGGGTAGAGCAATTGTGTTTGGCATATCTTTGTGCTTTTTTAAAAACAAATTCGCTTCGTCGCTAGTCATTTGACGAATGGGCTGATTATTATCAGGATTTTTGATGTTTTGTTCTGTGAGTAAGATCAATTTTTCCGCTTTTAGAGAAATCACCACCGCCGTTGCGACCTGTTCAGCAGACAAGTTAAATACTTCACCCGTAGGTGAGTAGCCGATGGGCGAAATTAAAACCACATTTCTCTGCTCCAGTTGTTGCTGGATGGCGTTGCTGTCGATACGGCGCACCTCGCCAGTGTGGCAATAATCAACACCATCAATCACGCCTAAAGGTTTGGCGGTCACAAAATTACCGGATGCTACTTTAAGGCCGCTACCTGCCATCGGCGAATTCGCCAAGCCCATCGACAATAAGGCTTCGATTTCCACACGCACCGTACCCGCCGCTTCTTTTACGCACTGTAAGGCGACATCATCGGTAATGCGAAGGTTGCTATGGAAACGGGCAGGGAGGTTCAGCCTTTGTAAGCGTTGGTCAATTTGAGGACGAATGCCATGCACCAACACCAAACGTATGCCTAAGCTGCTCAGTAAGGCGAAATCATGGACGTGGTGATCGAAATCCTCAGCCAGCACCGCCTCGCCGCCAAAAGAAATGACAAAGGTCTTGTTACGATGGGCATGGATGTAAGGCGATGAATTCCGAAACCAGCTTACAAAGTCGTTATGGGATTCCATATTCGTTTATTGATGCTCGCTTGTTGTGGTGTGACTGGTTTTATAATCGTCAATTAAGGCTAGGCAATAATTATAACGGTCTTTTTAAAGACTACTTGCCAAATATATGCGGTTAAGAAGGGTAATTTTTCACTCGAGTTTTAGCAGGGTAGGGTGGGCAGGTTTTTTTGCCCACCGATTTGCATCGCCGATTTATTCCATGTGGGCAGAAAAGCGTTGTCCACCCTACCTGACTTCAAATGTCACATAACCGTCATGTCAATACCCTCAAGGGCATAAATGTGGCACTACATCTTTCGCCTTTTGCCTTTGGTCTTGCACCTTAATTATCCGTCACCGCCCCTAACGATGCCGAACTCACCAACTTGGCGTATTTTGCCAATACACCACGGGTATAACGTGGTGCAGGTTGTTGCCATTGTTCTGAACGGCGGGCAATTTCGTTTTCATTGACGTGCAAGGTCAATTGATTGGTTTCGGCATCTATGGTGATCTGGTCGCCGTTTTGGACGATTGCCAACGCGCCGCCGACGTAGGCTTCTGGCGTGATATGCCCAACGACAAAGCCGTGTGTACCACCGGAAAAACGTCCATCGGTTATTAAAGCAACTTCCTTGCCCAAGCCTTTGCCCATGATGGCGGATGTGGGGGAAAGCATCTCGCGCATACCGGGGCCACCTTTCGGGCCTTCGTAGCGGATGACGATGACATCGCCTTTGACGATTTCGCCGTTTAATATGGCTTGTAAGGCTTGTTCTTCGGCATCGTAAACTTTGGCTGTGCCAGAGAACACTAAGCCTTCTTTGCCGGTAATCTTGGCAACTGCGCCTTCGGGCGCAAGATTGCCGTATAAGATGACTAGATGGCTGTCTTTTTTGATTGGATTATCCAAAGAGCGAATCATATCTTGCTGATCGGGATAAGGTTTTACGTCCGCAAGGTTTTCCGCCAGGGTTTTACCCGTAACAGTCAGGCAATCGCCATGCAACAGGCCGCAATCCAGCAATATTTTCATGAGCGGTTGAATGCCGCCAATTTCAATCAACTCTGCCATTTGGTATTTCCCGCTGGGTTTTAAGTCGGCGAGCATGGGAACGTTTTTACCGATGCGGGTAAAGTCATCCAAGTTAATATCAACGCTGCTGGCATTCGCCATTGCCAAGATATGCAGCACGGCATTGGTTGAGCCACCGAGCGCGATGACCACCGTGATAGCATTTTCAAATGCCGCCTTGGTCATGATGTCGCTGGGTTTGATATTGTTTTTTATCAATTCCATCACTGCCGCGCCTGCGTGTTCGCAATCCAGGCGTTTGTCTTCTGAAATAGCCGCTTGCGCGGAACTGTTAGGCAAGCTCATACCTAAGGCTTCTATGGCGGAAGCCATCGTGTTCGCGGTGTACATGCCGCCGCACGAACCCGCGCCAGGGATGGCTTTGGCTTCGATTTCTGCTAATTCGGCATCATCAATTTGGTTGTTGGCTCGTGCGCCAACGGCTTCAAATACGGACACGACATCCAGTTTTTTGTCTTTGTGGCAACCGGGCATAATGGTTCCACCGTAAACAAAGATAGCCGGACGATTCAGCCGCGATATAGCCATCATGCACCCCGGCATGTTCTTGTCGCAGCCGCCGATAGCAACAATGCCGTCAAAACCTTGGCAACCGACGACAGTTTCAATCGAATCGGCAATGACTTCGCGGGAGACCAGCGAATACTTCATGCCTTCCGTACCCATCGAAATGCCGTCCGAAATAGTGATGGTGTTGAAGATGACGGCCTTGCCATTGGCCTTATTGACACCTACTGCCGCATCGTCTGCCAGTCTATTGATGTGTATATTGCAGGGCGTGACCATACTCCAGGTCGAGGCAATGCCGATTTGCGGTTTGCTAAAGTCTGCTGTGGTAAAGCCGACCGCATGTAGCATGGCGCGGCTAGGTGCGCGTTCCATGCCGTCTACGACTTGGGACGAAAAGGGGCGGGTTTTGGTGTCGTTCGAGTTAGACATTAATGTCGATTTCCTGGGAATAGTGAGGAGCAGAAGGTTTTATTTAGGGTTAACTGTTATCAGAAACGATCCCAATTATTTTTACGTCGCCAAGCTAACTTTGGCAGAATAAAGCCCAAGAACACGCCAGCTAAGGATAAAAAGCCGCCATATAAGAACCAGTCCTGGGCTGCTCCATCTTTTAAGGCATTGTTTTCAAGTTTAAGTTGTTCCAGTTCGCGTTTAACATTCACCACTTCTTCTTGTAGTTTGTCGCGCTCATCTTTTATTTGGATTTGGTTTGATGCAGACTTTTTTATCTCAGTAAGCTCCCGATCCAGCCTGTCACGCTCTGTTGCCAAGGATTGTTCTAAGGGAGTGTCTGGCGTGACGGCTATTTTAAGTTTAGCCATTTCAGCTTTAAGCGTACTGTTTTCGGATTGTAAAGATCCTAAATTTTTGGATATGATGCCAGGTTGCGTCTGGCTGGGCGGTGTCAACAGGGTGTTTTTGCTTGCGATGAAGCCTTGCATACCATCTATTAATTGAATGTGTGAAAAGCCAGTTTTGACGTTTTCGTTTAATACTTCTACGGGGGTGCCTATAGGCAATAGGCTTATAACTCTGGCTTTGTTGCTTTCTTTGCTTCTGAGTGGGATATCATTAGTATTAGTGACATAGACTGTCTTGGCGTATGCGGGGGTGAAACTAATAAGTTGAGTGATAAGTAAAAAGAAAAAAAAGCGAAGTTTTTTCACATGAGCCTCTGGCGTTGATTACGTGATACCGTTAAATATAGCTCTATTTCGCACACAATAGAAATTCAAGGAGTGCTTTTTGTGCATGTAAGCGGTTTTCCGCCTCAGCAAAGACGATGCTTTGTGGACCATCCATGACCTCGGCACTGACTTCTTCGCCGCGATGAGCGGGTAAACAGTGCATGAATAGCGCATCGTTATGTGCCACAGCCATTATTCCAGAATTGACTTGGTAATCTTTAAATGCCGCGCAACGCTGTTTTTGCTCCTCTTCTTGACCCATACTTGCCCAGACATCGGTAACAATTAGGTCAGCATTTTTTGCGGCGGCTATTGCGGTATCAAAAAACTGAACGTGCTCACCCGCATTATTTGCAATGGTCTTATCAGGCTGATAACCCGCCGGAGATGCAATATTGAGCTTGAAATCCAGCACCATTGCAGCATGTATATAGGAATGGCACATATTATTGCCATCACCAATCCAGGCGACAGTTTTGCCTTGAATGTCGCCGCGATGCTCGAAATAGGTCTGCATATCAGCAAGCAGTTGGCAGGGATGCTGCTTATCGGTTAGTCCGTTTATCACAGGGACAGATGAATGCTGGGCAAAAGTGGTCACTGTTTCATGCTTGAAAGTACGGAGCATAATGCAATCGACCATGCTGGAAATAACTTTTGCGCTATCTTCCAGTGGCTCGCCACGACCGAGTTGGGTATCTCTGGACGATAAAAACAGGGCGTTGCCGCCAAAATGCGTCATACCTGCTTCAAAAGAAATGCGGGTGCGGGTCGAAGATTTCTCGAAAATCATCGCAAGAACCTGTCCTTTTAAAGGCTGATAATCAGGGTTGCGATGATTTTTAAGCTCGATAGCACGGTTGATTAAGCCGCGAAATTCGCTGGTGCTAATATCAAGTAGGCTTATAAAATGTCTAGGCTGCATGGTCACTAACCGGTGAAAGTTGTTCTGTAAATTGTCCAATCAGCAGTGCAAGCATATCTATAAGCTGCTGTATTTGCATGTCATCAATGATTAATGGTGGTAATAGGCGGATAACTTTGTCTTGCGTCACATTAATCAACAAGCCGTTTGCCAGTGCTTTTTGCACCAGTTCGGCACAAGGTGTGTCGAGTTCGATGCCGATCATCAAGCCTTTATGACGAATTTCGATGATATGAGGATTATTTTGCAATAGCCCTGCAAGCCCTGAACAAATGGCTAAACCTTTGGTTTCAGCCGTAGCGATGAGATTATCTTTATCCAAGGTTTCCAGCACGGCTAAAGCTGCGCTACACGCCAGCGGATTGCCACCAAAAGTCGAGCCGTGATTACCCGCCGTGAATAATGTTGCTGCTTTGCCCGATGCCAAACACGCGCCGATGGGTACGCCATTCCCCAAGGCTTTAGCCAAGGTACAGACATCGGGAAGAATGTCGTTATGCTGGTAAGCCAAGAATTTGCCTGTACGTCCCATCCCGGTCTGGATTTCATCTAGCATCATTAGCAGATTGTGCTGGTTGCAAAGTTGGCGGATGTTGTTCAGGTAATCGCTGGCAGGGATGTTAATCCCGCCTTCACCTTGGATAGGCTCAACTAAAATCGCAACAATGTTTGGATTCAGTTCGATAGCAGATTTGATTGCGGCAATGTCGTTATATGGCACACGAATAAAACCTTCGACCAGCGGCTCAAAGCCTTTTTGTATCTTGGCATTGCCAGTAGCACTGAGTGTTGCTAAGGTGCGACCATGAAAACTGCCATCAGTAACGATGATGGCAGGATTGCTTACGCCGAGTTCGTGAGCAAATTTACGGGCAAGCTTAATCGCCGCTTCATTTACTTCCGCGCCGGAATTGCCGAAAAACACATTGTCCATGCCGCTTAAGTCAATCAGCTTATCAGCTAACTGTTCTTGCACCGCGATTCGATAAATATTGGACGTATGTAGCAACTTTTCACTTTGTTTGCAGATGGCTTGGTGGATGGCAGGATGAGCGTGACCCAAACCGCAAACCGCAATACCAGACAAGGCATCAAGATAGCGTTTGCCATTTTCATCCCACAGCCATGCGCCTTCACCGCGCTCAAAAGTGACGGCTAAACGATTGTATGTGGGCATAACGTGACTGCTCATAAATATCCACCTGAACACAAAAGGGCAGTGAATGACTGCCCTTGAAATAAAGTGCCTGTTAGCACTCGGAAAAACCCTTGATTATAATTTTCAATACACGGGGAAGCAAGCCTATTTTTGTAAAACTTCCTGTTCGCTTATGATAAAATTAGCGTAATTATTTTTTTGGAGAGTGGTACGCACATGAATGTTAATGAAAGAATTAAAGACCAGTTAGAAAACAATCCAGTCGTTTTGTATATGAAAGGGACACCGGATTTTCCGCAATGCGGTTTTTCGGGTCAGACCGTGCAAGTGTTGAATGCTTGTGGTGCAAAATTTATGCACGTCAATATTTTTGAAGATCTAGAATTACGCGATGCGCTGAAAGTGTATTCCAGTTGGCCGACTTATCCTCAACTTTATGTCGGTGGAGAGTTAGTAGGTGGCTGCGATATTGTGACTGATCTGTACCAAAAAGGTGAGTTGAAGGCAATGTTGGCTGCGGTAGGCGGGGTAGAAGCCTAAATCCGAAGTCGTTAAGTCTGATTTGTTGCTACTTCAGTATTAGCTCCATTTGCTTCCAGCGGTTGACGATTAGACAAAACAACTCGGCGGTTTTTTCAGCATCATAAAGTGCTGAATGGGCTTTTTCATCTTCCCATTCAATGCCTGCGGATTGGACTATTTTAGATAATACAGTCTGTTGATAAACCAGTCCACCCAGCGTGGCTGTGTCGAAAGTGCTGAACGGATGAAATGGACTGCGTTTTGTTTTAGTACGATGAATGGCAGCATTCAGAAAAGCAATATCAAAAGCCGGATTATGGCCGACCAAGATGGCGCGGTTGCAGTTATTACGCTTGATGGCTTTTTGGATTGGAGTAAATAGCAGATCTAGGGCTTCTTGCTCTTCAACTGCCATACGGAAAGGGTGGTGTGGATCTATGCCGTTAAACTTAAGGGCAGCATCATCCAGTTCGGCATTTTTAAAGGGTATGACGTGTGTTGAATAGCGTTCCGTCATAACAAGGTTGCAATTGGAGTCATACTCGACAATCACCGCAGCAATTTCCAACAACGCATGTTTTTTAGCGTTAAAGCCGCCTGTTTCTGTGTCAATGACAACTGGGAGGTATCCTCTAAAGCGTTTGTCGAGGGGGATTGCGGGTGTTGTCATCAGCGTGAATGGATGGCTAAATTAATTGATTGTACGATGAGTTAGGATGTCGCAGGATATTCCGACTTGTGGTATGTTAACCGTAGTTACAACAAAACAAAAATAATAGCGACTTAGGGGCATAAAATGCGAAAGAAAAAACAAGTGGTGCAGGCAATCGGTCTTGCGTTTTTTTCCTTTTTGGCAGGTTGCGCGACAACCCATAATGCCAGCGATCCGCTGGAAGGCTGGAATAGGGGGGTGCAATCATTTAATGATGATTTCGACCAGTACGCGATGAAGCCGGTAGCAAAAGGCTACAACTGGATAATGCCCCAGTTTGCCGATCAAGGGGTGTCCAATTTCTTCAGCAATCTTAACGATATTGGCGTAACTGTTAACGATTTGTTGCAGTTTAAGCTTGAGCAGACGGGTTTGGATGGCGCACGTTTTTTGCTTAATTCAACGGCAGGTTTAGGTGGCTTGATTGATGTCGCCTCTATGATTGATCTACCTAAACATCATGAAGATTTCGACCAAACCTTAGGTGTTTGGGGTGTTCCAGCCGGACCTTATTTCGTATTACCGTTGCTAGGTCCAAGTTCGCCCAGGGGTGTGACAGGTTTAGTGGGCGATGCCGCCTTAAATCCTGCGACTTATGTCGGGTTCGGTGCATTCCCCGGCATGAGTAATGGTGTAGAAGCAGCTATCTCAAGCGGAATGTACGTTGTTAACGCTATAGACAAACGCGCCGATAACTTAGCGACTGAAAAAGTCGTGTCAGAAGCGGCATCGGTGGATCGCTATGAGTTCATCAAGAATGCCTACTTTCAAAGACGAAACTTCCTGGTTAACGATGGCAACCTGCCAGAAGGCGATGGTGATCCACTTGACAACTCAGAAGACGGTAGTCTAGCACCGCTTGATCCGCATCCGCGCTAACTTGCTAATACACGGAACGCTGCATTATTGATTCCCCGTATTTTCCCAAGCAATAAAAAAGGGGCATAAGCCCCTTTTTTGCAGTTAACATTCTGCTAACTGCTTAATTAAATTTGCTGAAATACAACAAAATCCCCGCCAAACCGATCACGATTAATGGCACGGCAAAATAGCCATGTTGAGGACCTTCGGTTGGTCCGCCAGCACTGGATTTTATGGCTGGATCATTCGATGAATCATAGGGTTGCCCTTTTTTTACCGATGGCGTGGCGGATGAAAACAGCATTGTAAGCTCACTAAAACTTTGGCTGACGACGTTATTTCGAGATTCCAAAGGCAAAAAACTGTTTGCTGTAACAGGGAAGCTGGATAAAGCAGACAGGATTAACGTAAAGCTTAAGAGCATTTTCATATTTTTTATCATTCTTATCTCCTCTTTTATCGAGATTAATAGGTTCTGTCCTTATTCAAATTGAAATAGTAGTCCTACATTCAGCGTAACAGGATTTATTGAAAAAGCGATTATTAACTTATGGCTACTGAACTTGCCAGCAAATCGTCTCATTCGCTTTAAGTGGCGTAATCGAAATACCGTTATCACCATAGCTTGCAGCCACGTCCCAACTGGTTTTTTCCAAGGTAATCGTATCGGTATTTCTAGGTAAGCGGTAGAAGTCGGCACCGTAAAAGCTGGCGAAGCCTTCTAATTTATCCAGTGCATTCGCCGCTTCAAAGGCTTCGGCATAGAGTTCCAAGGCGATAGGTGCGCTGAAACAACCGGCACAACCACATGAAGATTCTTTGAGATTAGTCAGATGTGGTGCGCTGTCGGTACCCAGAAAGAATTTAGGATTGCCGCTGGTGGCGGCTTTTACTAATGCTAAACGGTGTTGTTCGCGCTTCAACACGGGCAAACAATAATGGTGTGGACGAATGCCACCGACGAACAAGGCATTGCGGTTATACAACAAATGCTGCGGGGTAATGGTTGCGGCTACATTCGTACTGGTCGATTCAACAAACTGCACGGCTTCGGCTGTCGTAACATGCTCCAAGACGACGCGTAAATCAGGGAAATGTTTGATGATATTCGTCAGATACCTGTCTATAAACATCCGTTCCCTATCGAAAATATCACAATCCGCATCTGTCACTTCGCCATGTATTAGCAGCGGGATTTGGTGCTTTTCCATTGCCGCAAACAGCGGATAAGCCGCAACAATATCGGCAACGCCCAAATCAGAATGTGTGGTCGCGCCTGCTGGATAAAGCTTGAAGGCATGGATATATTCAGATTCCGCCGCTTTTTTAATATCCGCTTCCGTGGTTGCAGCAGTCAGGTACAATGTCATAAGCGGCGTAAAATCCACGCCCATCGGCACTGCCGCCAGTATTTCATCCCGGTACGTCAATGCCTGATCGACCGTCGTGACCGGCGGCTTCAAATTGGGCATGATAATGGCACGGGCGAATTGCCTTGCGGTATGCGGTAACACGGTTTTCAAAATCGCGCTGTTTCGGACGTGTACATGCCAGTCGTCTGGGCGGGTAATGGTTAATGTTTTCATTATTTGCGGGGATGTCTGTAAAATGCCCTGTTTGAAGGCGAATGCTATTGTATATATGAAAATTAATAAAATTTTTTTTAAAATATCGCTGGCGATCATTGTTGCTGCTTTGTATGGATGTGCTTATTATCCGTTTTGTTTGTTTGGGTGTACCAATAAATATTGGTATGAGCGGATAAAGCGAGAGGAGGAAAACAAATGTAGTAGCCAGCCGCCTCCTGCAATTGATAGCTGCCTTGAGCGATTAAATAAAGGATCATACGAAGATTACGAGATAATACGCAAACGCACTGTCGGCAAGCAATAGTGAGTGATACTTTTCATAGTCAACCTCACTTGAAAAAACAAATTTACACCCCATCATTATCAGGTTAACAGTTCTTCTTTGGAGCGATTATGCCAATATACGAATATCAATGCCAATCTTGTGGGCATGGGTACGAAGCCTTACAAAAATTCAGTGAAGCAGCCCTGACTGAATGTCCTGCATGCAAAAAGCCGGAGTTAAAGAAAAAAATTTCCGCATCAGGATTCCGGTTAAAAGGTGCTGGTTGGTATGAAACCGATTTCAAAAGTGGCAGCAAAAAGAATGTTGCTGGTGAATCAGCAAGTTCGACCAGCACAGCGAGTTCAACCAGTTCTAGCGACTGAAAATCCTCATGAAGATGGGTGTAACCACACCCTTTTGTCCATTCCACATTAAACTAACAATCCAGAGATTACTATGCGTACCCACAAGTGCGGAGAACTTAATAAACAACAACTAGGAGCAACCGTCACCATCTGTGGATGGGTGCATAGACGGCGGGATCACGGCGGCGTGATATTTATCGACCTTCGGGATCGTGCTGGCCTGGTGCAAGTGGTCGTTGATCCTGATGTGGCTGATGCTTTCGCTATTGCAGAACACGTCCGTAGCGAATACGTACTCGCTATCACGGGAATCGTGCGAGACCGTCCTCAAGGTACGAGTAATACTAATATGATTTCTGGCGAAATCGAGATACTAGCAAAGCACATTGAAGTGCTGAACGAATCAGAAACACCGCCTTTCCCTATAGAAAGTGAGATCGAAGTCAACGAAGAGCTGCGTTTAAAGTACCGTTATATCGACTTACGCCGTGTTGCCATGCAGGAAAAAATGAAAGTGCGCCGCGATGTCACTCGGATGCTGAGGAATTTCCTGGACGACCACGAGTTTTTTGAAATTGAAACACCTTATCTGACTAAGGCAACACCTGAAGGCGCACGGGATTACATTGTGCCTAGCCGCACCCACGAAAATTCATTTTTCGCCCTGCCACAATCACCGCAACTTTATAAGCAAATCCTGATGGTGGCGGGGATGGACCGCTATTACCAAGTCGTGCGTTGCTTCCGCGACGAAGACCTCCGTGCCGACCGTCAGCCCGAATTCACCCAGCTTGATATTGAAACCTCGTTCATGAACGAAGACGAGATCATGACGATCATGGAAGAGATGATCCGCCAGTTGTTTGCGAAAGTGATTAACGTAGAACTGGACGCAAAATTCCCGCGCATGAGTTATCAGGAGGCGGTCTCCAAATACGGCATTGACCGCCCGGATTTACGGATTCCGCTTGAGTTGGTCGATATTGCCGACGACATGAAAGCGGTTGATTTCAAGGTATTCTCCGCACCAGCCAACGACCCTAAAGGTCGTGTGGTCGCCATGCGTGTACCTAACGGCGGCGAAAAACTCAGCCGTAAGGACATTGAAGACTTGACCAAATACGTTAGCATTTACGGTGCCAAAGGCTTGGCTTATATCAAAGTCAATGACCTTGCTGCTGGTATCGAAGGTTTGCAGTCGCCTATCGTCAAATTTGCCCCTGCCGAAGTCTGGGCGAGTGTGCTGGCAAAAACTGGCGCACAGGATGGCGATTTGATCTTCTTCGGCGCAGACAAAGCTAGTATCGTCAATGAAGCGATGGGCGCGTTGCGGGTAAAGCTCGGCCACGACTTAAACCTGATAGAAGGCGAGTGGAAACCCGTTTGGGTCGTTGATTTCCCCATGTTCGACTGGGACGAAAAAACCGGACGCTACAACGCCATCCACCACCCGTTCACCGCGCCCAGTTGCTCGGTTGAAGAACTGGTCGCCAATCCAGGCACAGCCTTATCGCGTGCTTATGACCTGGTGTTAAACGGCACAGAAGTTGGTGGCGGCTCCATCCGTATCAACCGCCCCGCCATGCAATCGACCGTATTTGAAATTTTAGGCATTGGCGAGGAGGAAGCGCGGGAAAAATTCGGCTTCCTCCTGGATGCGCTGAAATACGGTGCGCCACCACATGGTGGTTTGGCGTTTGGCCTTGATCGACTGGTCATGCTGATGACCGGTTCGACCTCCATCCGTGATGTCATCGCCTTCCCCAAAACCCAATCGGCGGCCTGCCCTTTGGTCAATGCGCCAGCCGTGGTGACGGACGAGCAGTTGAAGGAATTGGGGATAAGGTTGATTAAGCCAGCGGGGAAATAAAATTGTAGGTTGGGGTGAACTTGTGAACCCCAACAAAAAATTAGCTGTAATGTTGGGGTTCACAAGTTCACCCCAACCTACGCGCTATTTCGCCCTACGATCTTTAATCATCGCCACAAGCTGGTCAAGTGCCGCACCCCAGCCATCGTGAAAGCCCATTTGTTCATGTTTGATACGGCTTGCGCTGTCGGCGTGCATGACCAGGGCAGTATATTTTGTGCCGTTGGCGTGTGGTTCTAAGGATATGACTGCCGTAAATACAAATTCTTCACAAGGATGGTCAGGGTAAGGTTCAGCTTGCTTGGCGGGACGATAACCCGGACTAAGTGCGTTTGTCCAAACCAGCTTTTCGTTTTTGATAATCTCCAAATAACAACTAACACCTGGGAAATCTTGCCCTTCTGGGGATTGCATAGTAAAGCTAAACATTCCCCCTGGACGCAGGTCAATTTCACAGGCGATGGTTTTCCAAGGTGCGGGTGTGAACCATTGCGTAATTTGATCTGGGGTTGTCCAGGCTTGCCAGACCAGATCTTGCGGCACGTCAACAACACGTTCAAACCAAAGATCCAGTTCAGGGTTGAATTGATGGGTGGTGGGTAATGTCATGGTTAATTCTCCTCTAAGTTAAGCGTTTTAAGATAGTTGTCCAGTTGGTCAAAGCGTTGCTCCCAAAATTGGCGATAGAGTTCGAGCGGCGGGATATACGCATAGGGTTCAAGCACTATCGCAATTATGCTATACGAATTTTAATCATAGCCAATTTAATCTATTGGCACTTTCTAAATTGCAAGGTAAAGTATTGGTAAGCATCAACAAATTTGCGGATTAAACACAAAACCGCAATAAATTATGAGAATTAATATGACGACAAATCCAAACACAAGTACGAAAAAATCCGAAGATCAGGAGTCAAAAGCCTTGATTCCGTCACAACAACCAGAACAGGACATATATCCAGAAGTGAGTGGTCGTTTTAGGGGAATGATTATATGGTTAGGGCTTGCTTTTGTTGTGATGGTTTTTTTGGTGCAACATTATTCGGGTTATAATTAAGCTCATCAGTTGTTCCACATTATTAGGCTCACTATCTATCTGATTGCTAATAATAAAATCATATTGTTTAGCCGTAAGGAGTGGTAAATGGAAAAGCAATCAACATTAGCCATGACAATCCTTGGGGTTTTGTTGGCAATCGGTATGTCCAGTGCTGCGTTTATCCTGGGTGTGCAGGCGAAAAAAGCGGCTTCTGGGCAGCAGTCGATTACGGTGAAGGGTTTGGCAACCAAAGATGTGCTTGCGGATAATGCCGAATGGACGGTGACGATTTCGGTGAATGAGCCGACTTTTGCCGAAGCATTAGCCAAGCTACGAGCTGAACGTCCCGCTTTGAATGCGTTTCTCACTAAAGAAGAGCTGGATAAATCCGGTTGGCAAGAAGGCGATGAATCGGTAACGGCACACATGGAAACGATTTATTTGCCGCAGGGTGGTACTAAAACCGAGCAAAAAGGTTACGATGCCAGCCAGAATGTCGTGGTTAGTAGCAAAGATTTGGCTAAAATTGAAGCCGCCAACAAGAAATTTCTGGCATTACAAGCCGAAGGCCATCCGGTAACTGCCAGTGCGCCGTTGTATCTGGTGAGCAATTTGGAAGACATCAAGATGTCACTGATTGCAGCAGCTACCGAAAATGCTCATAAACGTGCCGAAGAATTCGTCAAGCAAGATAAGGTGAATGTTGGTTTGATGCGATCGGCATCACAAGGAGCGTTCTATATATATGCGGCAGGTGGTAGCACAGATACTGATGACTACGGTGGCGTTTACGATAAGACCACGATCAAGAAGCTGGCGAAAGTGGTGGTGACTATTGTCTATAATATTGAGCAATAGTTAAGCTTGGGATATGTAACGTAAGGCATTTCTGATGAAGTCCTTCGGCAAGTTCAGGACGAACGGGTATTGATTCCGTCTGTCCTGACCTAGTCAGTCCGTTAGTGCAATCCGTTCGTGGTAAGCTTATCGAACCATGAATGGACTTAGAAACGTCCTTAACGTTAAAAGAAAATACCAATCAAGACAACCTATTCAACTCAGCTATCATTTTTTGAGACGCTTTATAATCGGTACCCGACCAAGCTACTTTCCCATCTGGCGTGATGATGGCGAAGTAAGGCAGACCAATTTTTAGCTGACGATGTTCCTGGCTGGCGCGAAATTGCTCAAACTCTGGTTCTTTGTCTACCAACTTCACGGCGATAGCCTTTTCTCGTAAGGCTAGATTCAACTGCTCATTGCTTGCGGATTCTTTTTTAAACTCTGTGCAGTTAGAACACCAGCTCGCATAAAAATCAATAAAGATAGGTTTTCCGGTCTTTTGGGCTACTTTTTTTGCAGCATCAAAACTTCTGTACCAAGATATTCCTGCTTCTTTTTGTATCGATAAAGCGGCTGGAATATTGCTGGATGCAGCATTCTGCACACTTCTGTTTTGTGCAAAGGATTCCGCCTGGGCGATATTCATAAAAGGCAATTGTCCCAAACCAGCAACCACCAGCCAACCGCCAACTATGATGGATAACACCCCAACATAATGTTGCATTTTTTGGTTAGGTTGGGCATCTCGTGGCATCAAAGTCAATACATGGCAATGTACGACAGCAATCCAGATTGCCACCAAACCAATAGCAAGTGTTGTCGTCGTTGACGGTTCGACTCCCAATACACCCATACCTTTTTGCAGATAGGTATAGGCAAAGTACAGGATCATAAAACCAAAAGCGTATTTGACTTTATTCATCCAGTAACCGGCTTTAGGCATTTTTTTGAATTTGACTACGCTGATAATAAAAAACGGCAAGCCCACACCCAAACCAAAACCCGACATCATCACACTGCCTTGCGAGGAGATGGCCAGTTTATCCCAAAAACCCATACTTTGATTGATCAACGCCAGAGCGGCAGCCTTTTCAGCAATGTTATCAGCGACTTGTAATAGCAATGCGAACACAATAGGCCCAACACAAGGTGAGATTACCAAGCCAGCAACACTGCCCATCAATAAAGTGCCAGCCACGCCTTTTACCTTAGATGAATGTTGGTCTAACGAATGAACTTCATTTTGCATAAAACTCAGTTCATAGAAGCCCAGTAAAGCCAAGGCAAAAAAGGCGAAAAATACGGCAAAACCCAGGTTAACAAAGGCCGATTGCATGAAGGTATTGAATGCGCCGCCCGTCATCCCTGCCATTAAGCCTAACGCCATGTAAGTGATGACAATGCCGACAAAATAGGCGAGGGCATGTTGCTTTTCCTTGCTGGCTTCGCCATTAGCCCTGCCAACTATAAACATCGAGGTAATTGGCAACATGGGGTAAACGCAAGGCGTGGCAACGGATAACAAACCCGCAATAAACATCAAACCGAACATAACGAGCATGTTGTCCTTATTGTTGTTGAATAACGCCAACAGCTTATCCATAAAACTCAGCGATTCATCTGCCTGAGTACCGGCTTGGGCGGATGCTGTGCTTGCTGTAGTAGGTAGCTTCAAGTCCGCTTGCGTCGTTTGTGGGCGGAAACACACGTTAGTCAATTCATTGCACAACTGATAAGTGAGTTCCAAGCTTGCAGAATTGACAATTGCTGGCTTAGAGCCAGTTTGCGCCAGTTCTAGGGTGAAATCGCCCTTATCACGCAACACGTTCGCCTTTACCAGGCTGTCATGTACGCCAGCAGGTTTTTGTAACTTGCTGATAGTTAGGCCAGAAGCGGCCAATTTTGAGTTAGGATCAACCGTAACGGGGATATAAATGTTCTCATCACCAGTATCCAGATAAGCATGATGATCTTTAGGTACAGTCAATGACAAGCGGTATTGCGCCGGCCATTGGTCGGTATTGAGCGGTGTAATGCTCAAGCTTGCTTTGGGAACTTCTGCATAGCTTAAGCTTATGCTTAATATCCACAGCATTAGAATTGGTAGTAGTTTTTTCATGGTTATTCACCCAATTAGTGTTTGTTAATAGTTATCCAGTATTTCTGCTTCGCTAAAAAGCACTTGTTTTTTGTAAGTAAAACATTGGGTTAACTATTAACCATTCAATGGTTAACAGTGGCAGACACCTTAATGAGCGATTCAATAAGGTGCAAGGTACGTAGATATATCCCTAACAAGTAAGATCCATGGTTTTCATCAGCCTGAAAAAAGCATCTGTTATTCAGTGTTAGATTAAAAGATGACTAAAATTTCAGATTAAACGAGGCGGTCACTAGGTAATAGCCAAAGTCGGCAAACGTGCCTAGGTTATTGCCGCCTAATTGGTATTCCGCCTTATGGGCATAATATTCAAAGCCGGTTTGGAATTTTAATTGGGTTAATGGTTTTAACTCGGTAAATTCTTTGCTCAGTTTTATGCCGCCAGATAGAGTCCCGAATCCCGCTAGGCGGTAGTCACTGGAATAGGACGCAAGATTTTTAGCACCGAACAGTCCTGTGCTAGGATCAATACCAGAATCGCCATCAAAAACAGGTTGATAGAAATCGGCTTTATCTTGTGAATAATACCTAAAGCGTGGAATTACCTGCCAGCCATCGGCAATAGGTTGGTGCCAGCTCAATTCAAGGGTATGGGCATTAACACCCCAATCATTGGTACTAAAGCGATAATCTGTGTGTAACGCGGCATGATTAAATTGTTCAAAGTGCCGGACATATTGAGTTAACCAAGCCCATTCAAATCTTTCCCTAGGACGCTTTTCCTGAATAGGGATACCAACGCCGGGTGAAATATAGAGATTTACCCACTTATAAGGGTCACTCAAAAAGCCGTTATGGTAGCCAAAGGTCATATTGCTTTGGATGAGGGAATCCTTATCGATGACCTGCGAAATCCCTAGCAAATATTGTTGACTGGTCTTATGGGCTTTGAAATCGTTAGCTCTGCTGTTCCAAGCGGAGGGCGAGGGTTCTATCTCATCAAACGCGACCGAAGCACCGAAATTCAGCGTGGTCAGCTTTTTGTTTAAATCAAGGCTGCCTGTAGTATTAAAATATTTCGACGTATAATCGTGTTCTCTTGAAAAACCGCCGCCTAGATTAAGTGATGCCTTATCAAAAAAATACGTCAATCCTGAGCTAATGGCATCGCGTTGTTCGCATATTGATTCGCCACAAGAACTTGTCGGTGACGCACCACTTTTGACCTGTACGATATTGCCCTTTGCATCGCGTTGGTTATAGACTGGGGAAGCACCGGTAATACTGTCTCGAACCAAGTTAACGGATGCTGTCATGGATTTGCCAATGGGAGCGGATAACGCGCCTTCAAAAATATCGACTTTCATGCGCTGATTACTTTCAGAATAATGTCCGTACTGGAAGTCAGTGTTATAGGTCTCATCAACCCGTCCGGCAGTAGCTGTCTGCATTAAACCTGGCAAAGCCAGGGCTGCACAGGTCAGCTGTGCTGCAATATTAGATTTTTTATTATGTTTCATATCGACATCTGTGGTTAAGTTTCAGCATCATGGATGAGGTTAATTACAACCGCAGCCCCCACCGCCGCCGCCATAACCACCGGCTGCTGATTCCTTGCTGAAAGCAGTATGTTGACGTAAACCAAACTCCAGTGCGTCAGTCGTAAAGGCCATCTGTGAAAGTGCTAAATTACCCCGCTGTCTGGGCATAACTTCCGTACAAGCAGCACCTGAAAGTAGCAGGGCAATCAGCAAACAACGATTGATGAGTTTCATAAAACGAACCTACTTGGCTAACAATTGAGTAATTTTTTCTTCCAGCTCTTTAATGTCATCGCTGGCAAAACCGTGATGAATATTTTGCACCACACCTTGTTTGTCGATAATGAAAGAGGTCGGCATAGATTCCACCACAAACTTATCAGCCCACTCGCCTTTGGCATCGCGCAACACGGTAAAGCTCACTGGAAATTCTTTCAGGAATTTTTCAGCATTGGCTTTATCTTCATCCAGATTGATACCGACGACTTCAAAGCCTTTTGCTTTAAGCTTTTCATGTAGTTTGTTTAGCAAAGGGAAAGAGGTGCGGCATGGCGCACACCAAGAAGCCCAAAAATCCAGGTAGACCACTTTGCCAGCATATTGCTTTAGTGCAGTCGGTTGATCCGCTTGTAATGTTGGCAAGGTAAACTGCGGAGCAGGCTGACCTACGTCAGTGGCATTCGCGGTGAGGCAAGCGGCACTCGTTAACATTGCAAATGTGATAGAACTCAATTTTTTATTCATCTTCATAGATCACCATTTTAAATAGCTGTAAAAACAAGCTGTTATTGTCGTTATTAAGAGATGCCTAGCTGCTCAATTAGTCTGAAAAAACTAAAAACAGGACAGGCTAAAAATTCATTGGTGTGAAGATGCTAACCAAAGAATATTAAGTCTAGCTTAAATAAACAATGTTATATAACAATGATAAATTAATTTTGATATTTAAGTTTCAGTTAATTTTTAAGCTATAGGCTGGAATTAACCAGCCCTAAAATTTGGATTGTAGCTTTGTATGTAGCATCCTAATTTTAAGGTTGGCTATTCCTGTAAATTAATAAGTTATGAGGATTTATCTGATGAATAAAGAAATAAATGTGTGGAGGTTAAGATGATTAATAAACCGAAAATGTTAAAGAGTTTTATGGCTGTCGTAATCTTGATAATGGCTTCCTTGGTTATGGTGACCGATGCTTCGGCGACTGCTGGGATTTTTTCAGGAGCTATTGGTAAAGGTGTAACCTTAGCTAATAGTTGCCAGACCTGCCACACTGGCGCGTCTGGGAGTGAAAGTAAAGGCAACCTGAAGGCTGGTTACGCAGCTGCATGGGCAGCAGATAAGACCAACTATAGAAAGCTTCAGGATCTGATTACGCCATGTCCATCTGCCGGTACGCACAATGCAGCAGGTGTTTGTGTTACAACGGCACCACCACCGCCAACTCCAACACCTTGTGTGTTGCCTAAGAAGGTGATTAACGGTGTTTGTACAACACCACCGCCAACTCCAGCACCAACACCTTGTGCGTTACCTAAGAAGGTGATTAACGGTGTTTGTACAACACCACCGCCAACTCCAGCACCATGTGCATTGCCTAAGAAGGTGATTAACGGCGTTTGCACGACACCATCGCCGACCCCAACACCTTGTGCATTACCTAAAAAGGTGATTAACGGTGTTTGTACAACACCACCGCCAACGGCATGTAAAGACGATGACGATGACGATGATGATGATAAAAACGAGCATAAATCTAAGTCACAGTCCGGCAAATGTGAGAAGAAGACTACGCGTGCTGGGTCTGTAGGTGAAGTCAGTACAGGTAATCCGAAAACCGATGTTTACGCGATCACTTGTGGCAAAGGAACTGCCTATCTGTCTATGTCTGTGAAAGATTTGTCGCCTGTAATAGCACCAGCCGTTAGTATCCAAGCCATAAAAAGTCGGAAATCGTCAGCTTTAGTTTCCGATCCGGTCGATGGCGATGATAACTACAGTCCTTCGACAAAACTTGCAAAAGGTGCTGGTGTTTACATGATGAAAGTCAATAAAACCGAATCGCTTGAGGCAGGAGCTGAAGCATACGTTGCTAAGGTCAACTGTAGAAGTAAGAAAGGAGCAAAGATTCGCACCAAAATGCGAGTAACGCAAAACCAGTAAAACTCTGATTTTTGCCTATCACAGTGCCGGACAATATTGTGTCCGGCACTGTTTTTTTTGAGTAGCTTATTAACCTCTGTAAGGTGGGTTCTTTACAGAGGTTAATAAGTTAGATGTAAAAATGAAAAGTTAACTACTTGGGTCTGTATGGGTTTAAATGTATTGAAATTATTGAGTAAGTCTGTTTTGCAGAGTGTTATCGTTATGCTTATGGGTTTCGCCCATGTAACGCTTGCCAAGACACCCGATAAGGCAACAGACAAAGTGTTAACTGATCTACTTATAAGCGACAATGTGGGCAGTGAGCTGCAACTGGAAGTCAGGGAGATGCCGTTGGCGCAGGTGTTGGATGATATTGCCCATAAAACCAAGGTAGCTATCCATTATTCCGTACTTCCAGAAGGCTTGGTAACCGCTACCTGCGTAGGAACGACATTAAAACAGGTGTTGGAATGCCTGCTTGATAGAAGGGCCGATTTAATTGTCCGTTATCCACATAACCCGACCAAAGCTGATAGCAAAGAGCAAGTGGCTGAAGCCTGGATATTGGGTTCTCGATTAAATGGCAGCACCGACAATAGGGCAAATTGTGCGGCAACAACAGCGACATCAACAGCTAAACAAGGCAACAACGCGTCGCTCATACTGTCGCAAAATGAGCAAAACGCCGAAGACGAGCCGGATCAAACAGACGATCTCCTGGCATTAGCACAATCAAAAGACTCCACAGAACGTGAGGAAGCTATCGGTGCATTATTGGCGGATGGACGTGTAGGTGATCCCAACGTAAAAGCGACCTTGGAACAAGCATTGACCGATAAGGATGACAGCGTCAGGGCGCAGGCAATATCGAGCCTGTCACACCGAGAAGGTAGCAACGCCGCCGGAGCCATTCAGGACGCGCTACGCGACAATTCGGTTGATGTCAGATTGATGGCGGTAGACAGCATTACCGACGACGTTGCACTATTGCAACAAGCCATTAATGACAGCGATGAAACGGTACGAAGCCTTGCTACGACAAAGTTACAACAGCTTACCCAAGGAAATGGGGAGGTTACTACTGAATAGACCGAGTTAGTCGCTGCAAATACGGCATTATTCTGGCAAATCCCCATCTCCCCACTGGGTTCTTATTCAGGCAGCTAAATACATTCAACCTTTAACGATCTGATTTTCTTATGAAAACCAAAGTCGCCAAGATCGTGAATAGTTGCATTTTCATTGAAAATAAGCTCAGAATCTTCTTTTATGTCTTGCTCTGTGATGCCCCAAGCTCGCATCAAGTCCGGTTTTTCAAGCATTTTGGGTATGGGCAATTCAAAGCGGGGATTCTGAAAAACAATCACCTTGGCTTTGGGGCCGACTTTAATGCTATGAATGCGTTGATTCCAGTTCTCGCCATCTACTCTGTTTAAGTTCTCTAACTTGGTCGCTCCTTCAATAAATAACCGCTTGCCTGCATACTGAGTTCCTTCAAAAAAGCTAGCCCAACATTCCGTGTCAACTGCATAAGCATTTGAAATTAAAGCTGAAAACAGCATTGCCACGAATACTGTTTTGAAACTACGAAATACTAATCGAATTCGGTTCATCTGTATTCTCCTGTTGTGAATTTTGTTGATAACAAAACTAAGCCCTCTAATAGCTAGGTTTGGAACAAAGCTTTATAATCCTAGGACAATACAATCAGTTAACTGTTCCAATGGTAGTGGGTATTACAAAGTCGATAGCACTGAATTTACCACGGCTTACTATACATTTGCTGGAATCCGGTTACGATAAGCTCATCGTACCTTTATATTTAGTCATCTAAGAGAGAACACATTGCAAAATCAGGACATTGAGCGTTTAAAAAACATCGTACAAAGTTTGCTGGATGAAGCAAAACAACAAGGTGCAACGTCAGCAGAAGCGGGGCTAAGCCAGGAAAACGGCTTGTCGGTGACGGCGCGGTTGGGCGAAGTTGAAACGATAGAACACCATTGCGACCAAGGTTTAGGCATCACCGTTTATTTCGGCCAACGTAAAGGCTCTGCCAGTACATCGGATTTATCGCCGGATGCGATTAAGGAAACCGTGGGTGCAGCTTGCAGTATCGCACGCTATACCAGCGAAGATGAGTTTGCAGGTTTGCCGGACAAGGCCTTGCTGGCAACCGAGTTTCCGGATCTGGATCTTTATCATCCTTGGGCGTTAACAGCCGACGAAGCGATTGCTTTGACCATTGAATGCGAAGCGGCGGCGATGTCTTATCATCCCGATATTACCAATTCGGAAGGTGCTACAGTCAATACGCATCAAGGGATTCGTGTGATGGGCAATAGCCTTGGTTTTCTTCAAGGCAGGCTATCAACCCGTCATTCCCTGAGTTGCTCGGTGGTGGCGCAGCGCGGCGACAGTATGCAGCGCGATTATTGGTACAGCGTTGCCAGGAAAGCGAATGATTTGGAAGCGGCTGCGGCAATCGGTATAAAAGCAGGTGAACGTACCATCAGGCGTTTGGAAGCCCGTAGATTACCAACCCAACAATGCCCAGTCTTGTATTGTGCCGAAGTTGCTTCGGGATTAATCGGTTCCTTAATTGGAGCGATTAGCGGTGGCGCGTTATATCGAAAATCCACATTTTTGCTGGATGCGCTGGATACACAAATTTTCCCAGATTTTATCCGTATCCATGAGCAGCCGTTAATAAAAGGTGCATTAGGTAGTGCGGCTTATGATGGTGATGGCATTGCAACCCAAACCAGGGATATTGTTAGCGAAGGATACTTGCGTGGCTATGTGTTAAGCACTTATTCAGCCCGTAAGTTAGGCATGCAAAGCACCGGAAATGCTGGCGGTGTGCATAATTTGACCGTTACAACCAGTAACAATGATTTTCAGGCCATGCTTAAACTGCTGGGTACTGGCTTGTTGGTGACTGAGTTAATGGGGCAGGGCGTTAATATGATTAACGGTAATTATTCGCGTGGCGCGGCAGGTTTTTGGGTGGAAAATGGCGAAATCCAATATCCGGTTGAAGAAATCACCATTGCCGGAAATTTGAAGGACATGTTCAAAAATATCGTTGCAATAGGCAATGACGTGGATTATCGCGGCAATACCCGTACGGGTTCTATCTTGATTGAACGGATGTCGATTGCGGGGGAATGATTCCTTTAGCCTTCGTTTATTCGGTAGTGGGTTAAACCTGTGTTTTTTTGATGGAC
Source organism: Methyloglobulus sp. (assembly GCF_964779595.1). Classification (NCBI taxonomy): domain Bacteria; kingdom Pseudomonadati; phylum Pseudomonadota; class Gammaproteobacteria; order Methylococcales; family Methylococcaceae; genus Methyloglobulus; species Methyloglobulus sp. Next base: position 6,309 of record NZ_CBAROL010000015.1, on the reverse strand, counting down.
TTGACGGCTTCATGCCTGTGAGTCGCGTGTATTTTGTGTATTTTTGGAGTTACAAACCTAGGTTTGTAACTCTGCCTTATCAATTAAGTTGCAGATTTCACACTACCGTTTATTTCTTTTATTAATTCCGGCCCTTTGTATATAAGGCCGGAATAAATCTGCACCAAACTCGCACCAGCAGCAAATTTTTCCTGGGCATCATCTGCATTTAGAATACCGCCCACCGCAATAATCGGAATTTTGCCCTGCAATTTTGCCGATAAGCCTTTAACGACTGCGGTGGATTTGTCTTTAACAGGTCTGCCGCTTAAACCACCTGCTTCTTTAGCAAGCAGATGATTTGCGATCATAGCTCGGTCAATCGTAGTATTGGTGGCAATAACACCATCTATCTCAAATTCCAATAGCAATTTGGCAATTCGGCTGATGTCCTCATTGGTCAAGTCTGGTGCTATTTTCAATGCCAGAGGTACGTATTTTCCGTGTTCTTGTTGAAGTTTAAGCTGTTCTTCTTTAAGTGCAGAAATCAGCTTCCTGCTTTCGTCGCCCTGCTGCAATTGCCGCAAGTTCTGGGTGTTGGGCGAAGAGATGTTAATCGTAATATAACTGGCGGCAGGATACGCTTTGCGTAAGCCGATTAAATAATCATCTACAGCCTTGTCAATAGGCGTATCAAAGTTTTTGCCGATGTTGATCCCTAAAATCCCTTGGTAAGCACTTTTCTTAACCTGAGTAAGCAAGTGGTCTATGCCTAAGTTATTGAAACCCATACGGTTTATGATCGCCTGATGTTCGGGTAGCCTAAACAAGCGTGGTTTAGGATTGCCTGGCTGTGGCCTGGGCGTTACTGTGCCGATCTCGATAAAACCGAAATCCAAAGCTGCCAGTGCATCAATATAATCGCCATTTTTATCCAAACCTGCGGCAAGACCAACGGGGTTTTTAAACCGCAGTCCCATCACATTGATCGGATTGTCTTTTATGGCAGGATAAAGCAATTCGCTTAAGCCGGAAATGTAGGCTGCTTTTAATAGCTTGAGCGTTACCTCATGGGCGGTTTCTGCATCCAGTGTAAAGAGTAAGGGGCGTACAAGAGGGTAGAGGTTCATAGTTGGAATGTTATGATGCTTAAGTATTGGAACATTGAGGGCTGTTCAACTATAGAATGAAGGTACTAAACCAACCTATCCAACCGATAAGGCTCAGGATCGACCGAACTAGGACGACCTAGTATCAAATCCACCATCAATTGCGCCGAAGCCGGAGCCATCGCCAACCCATTTCTAAAATGCCCAGCGTTAATGCTTAGATTACTGATTTCAGGATGCCTATCTATATAAGGTACGCCATAAGGTGTTCCTGGTCTTGTGCCAGCCCAATGCTTAACTAAAGGGTAATCTTTCAATGCAGGCAGTAAGTTCAGTGCGAAGTTGCTGATCTGGTTTTTGGCTTCTGGCGTTGTGCTTTTGTCAAAGGTATCCGTTTCTACCGTGCTACCTGCCAAGATATGCCCATCCAGCCGGGGAATCAGGTAATGACCACCGTCCAGCACCATTGTCCGTAAGGTATCTGGTTTGGCGGCGAACAGCAGCATTTGCCCTTTTACGGGTGAAATTTGAGGGTGATCATCCCGAATGGTCGGGAAAAACTGCGCCATCAGCTCAGATGTCCAAGCACCAGCCGAAATGATTAGCTGGTTAATCAGCAGGTTGCCCATGCTGGTATTTATTGAAGTCACGCTGTTGTTTTCGAGATTGATGGAGCTTAACTGGCAGTTTTCCAATAATCGTACGCCTTTTTGCAGCAAATCTTGCTTAAGCGACTTTATTAACCGGGGATTGCGGATTTGGGCGATATGCGGCAAAAACAGTGGATGCAACGGGGTTGTTTCCAATCCAGCCAACTGCTGTTCGGCTTCCTCAAACGCAATCTTGTTGTGATTACACCAATCCAAAGCCGCAGTAATATCGGGGTTTTTGGTGATTAACAAGCCAGATGGATTCCATTCGGGATCAATCCCCGTCTCCTCCAGAAGTTCGGCTGCCAGAGCAGGATACAAGCCCATACTTTGCTTGACCAAGTGCGTAATCGCGGGTTGTTGCCGCCAAGGATACAGCGGGAACAAAATGCCGCCACCTGCCCAGGACGACTCTTGCCCAAGAAAACCTTTGTCAATAACTGTAACCGTTGCGCCAGCAATATTAAGTTCGCGGGCAGAAAGCAACCCCATAATGCCGCCACCGATCAGGGTTATGTCTGTGCTTGTTGTCATCAATAGTAGGATTAGCGCGGAATTATCTTGTCGATCTGACCATTTTCAATTAATCTTAAGGGTAACACAAAAATAACGGAGAATTGTTTGTGGATTTTTCGTAATTTTTGTTGTTATTTGCCAACAATGCAACAAAATATTTAAGATTATTATATAAGTAATTGATTTATAAAAAAAACATAATATAAAAAAAAATGTACAAAAACTTGTAGTGTTTCTATTTTGCTGCTAGTATTAGCTCCGTAGGAAAGTTTTGTTGTATTAAAGCAAATTTTTGTAAAATAACAACCTCATGAGGGGGAACGATGATGAATAAAACTAAACTGGTACTTGGCATTGCCACAGCTACTTTAACAGTGGCGGGTGCTATTGTATCTCAACAAGCGGTAGCGGGCACAAAAGCCCAACACCACGCCACCGAATCGGCTTTGGTCAGCAAAGTTGATGTGCTGGAAGCACAGCTTCGCGCCATGCAAGATGAAATGGCTAGCATAAGAGCAGCAGGTTCAGGTGCTGATTCTGCAAAAGTCCAAGAATTGGACGCTTGGATGCAAGAACACAAAAACCAACCAGATCGTCCTAAAGACAATATGGTGTTTTTCCGTGGCGCTTATGCCAGAAATGATCAACGTCCTATAGCGACAACTTCTAATCTATCTTGCGATGACACCGGCGTTGCTGGTGCTGTCGGCTGTACAAGTACAGATAGAGATGGCTGGGCATTTGGTGCAGGTTTTGATTTCAGCTTGGATGATAATTTATTCGGTCTGATGAACAACACTGAAGTTTTGGCTGAGTTGATGTTTGACTACAATGAATTCGGAACATTTACTGGAAATGTTGGTGGCGCTCTTGGTTTAGATGACCAAGCTTCAAAAGCGACTCAAAGCCAATTGCGTTTGACTGCTGCGCCAAAGATTAAGTTCCTCAAAGGCAGCAAGCTGAGACCTTGGATTATTCCAGCCGGTTTCACTTTGAACGTTATGTCTCCACCTAGCCAGTTGAACACTATCAGCCACTTGATGCCAGCCATCCATTTCGGCGGCGGTGTTGATTACAACCTCTGGAAAAACATCTATGTCGGTGCTGACGTACGTTACAACTGGGCTCTTAACAAGCTTGATGGTACCAATGTCAACGGTTTCACCGCTGGTGGTTCTTTAGGTATAGGTTTCTAAGGAAACAGAATACGATACGGATATCGTTAGATAAGGACATCAACACAAAGGGGGGCGTAAGCCCTCCTTTTTTTTGCCTGAAAAATAGTGTTGACGAGTCATATTTCAAAGTTTACACTCTGAAGTTATTACTTTGAGAGGTGCAATAACATGAAAGCAACAGCAAAAGAACTCAGGTTTCATTCTAAAGATCTCTTGGATGCGGTAAGCAGGGGAGATAGTGTCGTTATTACTTTCAGAGGAAAACCCTGTGCCAAATTAGTGCCTTATGAAGATAATAATCTAGCAGAACATCTGCAAAGCGAGGATGGATTGTTTGGAATTTGGCGTGATCGTGATGATGTCGAAAGTGTTGACGATTACGTCCGTGATTTGCGTAAAAGCCGGTTTTCATGATGTTGGTTGATACCGATGTGTTGATTTGGTATCTGAAAGGCAATCTCAATGCCCGAAGCGAAATAGAAGCCTTGGCTGAATTTTATATTTCGGTAGTGAGCTATATTGAATTGGTTCAAGGCATGCGAAATAAAAACGAATTGACTTGTTTTCGTCGGGCTTTACGGACGTGGAATGCAAAAATAGTCTATATCACGGAAGATATTTCAGCTAAAGCCATATTCTATGTCGAACAATACTATTTAAGTCATTCCTTGCAGTTAGCCGACGCATTGATTAGCGCGACGGCGGTTGCGAACGGTTTTGATGTCATGACGGCAAATACGAAACACTATCGGTTTTTGAAAGATATTTCCTTAAAAGAATTTAAGCCGGTCAGCTAAGATGAAAACCCTTTATCCAGCAATTAATCCTTATCACACGTTTTTCCTGGAAACTGGCAGTAAACACTCCGTTTACGTTGAATTAAGCGGCAATCCTGATGGCATCCCAGTTATTTTTTTACATGGTGGTCCTTGTTCTGGCACCAAGCCGGATCATCGGCGGTTTTTTAATCCTGAGCAATATCAAGTTATCCTGTTTGATCAACGCGGTTGTGGTCAGTCTTTACCGTTTGGCGAATTAGAACTCAATACCACGCAAGATTTACTTGATGACATGGAGCGTATTCGAATCCAGCTAGGCCTCAAAAAATGGCTGGTGTTTGGCGGTTCTTGGGGTGGCACTTTGGGTTTGCTGTATACGCAGCAGCATCATGATAAGGTGTTTGGCATGATTATTCGCGGTGTATTCCTGGCGCGGCAACAGGATATGGACTGGTTTGTAAGCTTGGGTGCAAACCGGATTTATCCTGAGCAATGGCAACGATTGGTTGAATGTGTTCCGAAAGATGCTCGAAGTAATCTGGTTGAAGGCTTATGGAATGCAATCAATAGCGAAGACCATAAGATTAACGCTAATGTCGCAAAGGAATGGTCAGCCTGGAATGGGCAGCTTGCTATGGGGAAAGCGTTTCAGCCTTCAAGCCAGGATGAGCCGGTTTCAGAGAAAATGACAAAACAGGTGCGAATGGAAATTCATTACGCTGTTCAGCATTATTTTATTGAAGATAATCAGATTCTTGAGCAGTGTGACTTGTTGAAAAACATCCCAACTACGATTATTCATGGTCAATATGATCTGGTTTGCCCTATGGAAGCTGGCTTGAGTTTGTATAAAGCATTGCCCAACGCAGATTATATCGTCTTACCAAATGCCGGACATATCGCCCAACACGAAGAAATGATTGATGCTTTGGTTGGTGCAACAGATCGTTTTGCTACCTTATTGAACACGTGATGCAGAAAAAACGTTTGATTATTGGCATGACCGGCGCAACCGGTGCAATTTATGGCGTGCGAATGCTACAGGTTTTACAGGCGCAGGAAGAATGGGAGACACATTTGATCATTTCTGATGCGGGGGTCGTCAATTTGACGCATGAGCTTGACATGAAACGTTCAGAATTGGCTGAACTGGCCGACGTAACGCATGGTATCAAAGACATCGCGGCCAGTATTTCAAGTGGTGGCTTTAAGACGGAAGGCATGATAATCGCACCGTGTTCGATGAAAACATTAGCGGCGGTAGCGCACGGTTTTGGCGATAATCTGATTTCCCGCGCTGCTGATGTGGTGCTTAAGGAGCGGCGCAGATTGGTGTTGATGCCCAGGGAAACGCCGCTTAATCTCATTCACATAAGAAATATGGCGGCGGTGGCGGAAGCGGGGGGCATTATTTTTCCGCCAATGCCAGCTTTTTACAGTAAATCCGATTCCCTGTTAGCGATGGTCAATGAAACAGTAGGTCGGGCGTTGGATATGTTCGGTGTTAATGTAGAGGGTTTGTATAAGCCTTGGGAAGGTATGTGATCTGCGGGTTAGTGTTTGCCGAACAGCACATAACCCAAGTAGCCGAGTACACTGAGCATTAAGAGTGTGGTGAAAAACAGCACTATGGTGTATTTCTTATCCACATTAGCGTATTTTTTCTCCATATCTGCAAGCCGATGATCGAATTCAGGATAATATTCATCGTCCTTGTCGTCCTTTGGATTTTTATTCGACACAGCTGAAGGCACAAAATCAAAATCTTCTTCCAATTCTTTGAGGAACTGATTAAACCGTTGTTCCAGCTCCAATATTTGAGCATCCAACTGTTTGCTCATGTTGTCTTTATGGTTGTTTTCCATCGTGTATCAAAACCCTGAATAATGTGGACGCACCACGTAATGGCTAAAAATAGCCACATGTAACCGCTTGTCCAAATTATAGTACCACTTAGATTCAACTCATAAGTGCAATTCATTTTAACGTGATTGAAAGAGGTTAGCTGATATAGTTCAAGGCTTTTTCAATCCGACCAAAGATGAGGAAGCTTATGAAAGGTTATAAACAGCTAACCCAGATACAAAGATACCAGATT
>NZ_CBAROL010000014.1:0-61549 GCF_964779595.1 Methyloglobulus sp. | reverse complement strand
GGTGCATCTTCCCTAACGGTAATTTCAGCTTCTCTCACATAACCATGTCGTTTAGAAAACGTTACCACCTTTTACTCCATAAAAATACGATATTGCTGAATCCGCCTATACGTCACTTTTATACAGGCACTTTGGCGAATCAATAATCTTTTAGAAAATCCCATTAATTCACGTTCAAAATCAAACAGTGACGTATCTCAATCCCGCTTAATCTCATGAAAATAAAGCGTAGCTCCAATCACCGCAGCCGGTGCGACGATAATATTCAACACCGGAACAGTCAGCCCCAACACCGCCAGCCCGCCAAAACTTAACGCGCCCAATCTTACACTCTTAACCAACGCTTTCTGCTCGGAAAACAACACGCCCTGATTTTCCAACGGATAAGCCAAATATTCCAAGGCCATGCCCCACGCCCCGAACAACGCCCATAAAAAAGGCGCAATGACATTAAGACCGGGAATAATCGACAACACCAGCAACGGCAAGGCTCGACTTCCCAAATAGCCGATGCGCTTGGTTTCCGCAAGCAGGACTTTCGGCAACGGCTGTTCGGCCGTTGCAAAAGCTTGATCGCTAACCATCGCCAAGGTTTTTTCCGATAATTTGCCGTAAAAAGGCGCGGCCAGCAGGTTCGCCACGACGGTAAAAGTAAAAAAGCCGCCGATAAAAAAGCTGATAAAAAACAGCGGCCATAATACCCAGCTTAGCCATTGCAGCCAGCCGGGAATAAATTGATCGATCAGATCCGAAATATAAAAATAGCCCAAGGTTAAGGCGACGCTATACAGCACCACGTTGATTAACATAGGAATGATAATGAACTTGCGCAATTCCGGGCTGGTCAACAATTTCAGCCCCTTAAACAAAAAGCCGACAGCTAATATCGGGTTATTGCCTCTTTTATCAAAGTGCATTTTTTAAACCTCCCACGCCTTGCCCGGCAGGGTTTAATATCACGCCGCGCTCGGTCACAATTGCCGAAATCAGTTCCGCCGGGGTCACGTCAAAAACCGGATTCCAGGCGCTGACCAAGGAATCTTCTTTGATATAACAAGCGGGCAATAATTCGTTCTGGTTGCGTTGTTCGATTTCTATCAGATCGCCGCTAGGCATGGTCCAGTCTATGGTCGAGGTCGGCGCGGCCACCATCAATTTCACACCATGCTGTTTGGCTAATACGGCCAACGAATAGGTGCCGATTTTGTTGGCGGCATCGCCGTTGGCGGCAATGCGGTCTGCGCCGACCACGATCCAATCGATAGCGCCGGATTTCATCAGCCATGCGGCGGCCGAATCGGCAATCAACGTCGCCGGAATGCCGTCTTGCGCCAGTTCCCAAACGGTTAATCGTGCGCCTTGCAGCCAAGGCCGGGTTTCGCCCGCATAAACGTTGCGCCGTTGTCTTTGATAAGCGCTGCGGATAACGCCCAGCGCGGTGCCGTAACCGCCGGTCGCCAAGGCGCCGGCATTGCAATGCGTCATCACGCCTTTAGCGTCGGCCAGAATATCCGCGCCCAATTCGCCCATGGTGTGATTGGCGGCAATATCGTCGCTATGGATTTTTTCCGCGCAAGCCAGAACCGCCGCTATCGGGTTATCGGTCTGCTGGGTTAATACCGCCGTCATCCGGTCCAAGGCCCAAAACAGGTTAACCGCCGTCGGCCTGGACTTGGCCAGCATCGCTATATCGGCGCTGACTTTTTGCCGCCAATGGTTGGACTGGGCGTAGTGCTTGCGCACCGACAGCGCTACACCGTAAGCTGCGGCAATGCCGATGGCCGGTGCGCCGCGAACGCGCATAGTGGCAATGGCTTCGGTGACGCCGACCGCATCGGTGTATTCGTCATAAACGATGGTTTCCGGCAATTGCCGTTGATCCAGCACTTTTAAAGTCTCGCCGGTCCATTGCAGGGCTTGTACGGTTAATTTGTTTTGCATAGTCATTAATTTATAAAGTAAATGTCATTATTCAGCGTTTTTCCGGAGGCGAAAGGCACAGGTTTTCATCTTTGATTCTTGCCAAGCCTTGGTGCTGAACACCTATTAAAAAGTTATAATTCGGCAACTTAAATATAGGAATACCTCATGATAATCGTCGATACCCTGATTCACGCCCGCTGGATTATACCCGTTGAACCGGAATCCGTAACCTACGAATACCATAGCCTAGTCATTGATAAGGGTCGGATTATCGACCTAGTACCCACGGATGTCGCCAAGCATAAGTATCAAGGTACAACCACAGAAAACCTTAGCTCACACGCCCTACTACCTGGATTCATTAACTGTCATACCCACGCAGCAATGACTTTAATGCGTGGCATTGCCGACGACTTGCCATTGATGGACTGGCTGCAAAACCATATCTGGCCGCTGGAACAAAAATGGATGAGCGATGCTTTTGTAAGGGATGGCACTGATTTGGCGATTGCCGAAATGCTACTGGGTGGGACGACGTGCTTCAATGACATGTACTTTTTTCCCGATGTGACGGCTCAACAAGCCATACAACATGGCATTCGTGCCTGTGTGGGCTTGATTGTGATCGACTTTCCAACGGTTTGGGCGGAGAACAGCGCCGCCTATATCGCAAAAGGTCTAGAAGTTCACGACCAGTTTCGTCACCAACCACTCATCACAACCTCTTTTGCACCTCATGCGCCTTATACTGTTTCCGACGACCCTTTACAAAAAATCAGGACGCTGGCGGACGAACTTGAAATACCCATTAATATGCACGTCCATGAAACCTTGCATGAAGTCGAACAAGCGCAAGCGAATACTGGGCAACGGCCTTTGCAAAGGCTAAATAACCTTGGGCTGCTCAACCCGTCCTTTATCGCAGTCCACATGACACAACTGACAGACGGCGAAATCAGCCTGGTTGCCGAATCCGGTGCCCATATCGTCCATTGCCCAGAATCTAATCTAAAGCTCGCCAGCGGCTTTTGCCCAATTGCCCAGTGCCTTAACGCTGGTATTAATGTGGCATTAGGCACTGATGGCGCAGCCAGCAATAATGACTTGGATATGATGGGAGAAATGCGGACTGCCGCCCTGCTTGCCAAAGCCGTCGCCCAGGATGCCAGTAGCGTTCCCGCCATGACCGCCTTGCGTATGGCAACTATTAATGGTGCGAAAGCCCTTGGACTGGAACACGAAACAGGCTCATTGACTATCGGCAAATCCGCCGATGTTATCGCCATCGATTTAGATCACCTGGAAACGCAACCCCTATATTGCCCAATTTCGCAAATCGTTTATGCCGCTAGCAGACAACAAGTTACCGATGTGTGGGTTGCGGGAAAACAATTGCTAAAACAACGTCAGTTAACTACCGTAAATTTAGCGGCTTTGAAAGCACGGATTACGGAGTGGCAACATCGGTTATCAAGCTAATCGACTATTTCCTCAAATAATTCTACGACTAACTGCATATCCAATATATTATTGTCAGTAGCAGATAGCTTTTATAGTCTGCACCGATCAACTATAGCTGAGGTCACACATGCAATTTACCCAAGACAACCTAGAAGAACTCAACATCCTCGTTCGCTATAAACTGACCACGACACTGGAAGGAATAAAAGTCCACACAACGGCAGCACCAACGACTATCGAGGCGACTCGGCGGCTTTTTAACAAAGGTCTGGTAACACTGGAAGACGGCGGTTATTTGACTGCGCTAGGACTTGAAGCCGCAGAACGCGCCCATGTGCTATTGGGGTTAATGAATCCGGCTTAAACCTCCTAATCCCACAGTTAAGGAGTGCAAAGTAAGCTTTGCGCTTGCTCCACACTGGCAAAGATTGCTTTGCACTCCAATATCTATCATTAGATGTTAATTTAATGGTAATAAAAAAGGCTTAGGACTTTCGCCCTAAGCCTTTGTAATGATTAACTTGAAACTATCAAGCCGCAAAAACCACCGCTTCCCGCAATTTTTTCATGGCATTCTGTTCCAATTGCCTGATTCTTTCGGCAGACACTTGATGGCGTTCGGCGAGTTCATGCAGCGTTGCCTTTTCTTCGGCTAACCAACGGCTAGATACAATATCCAGACTGCGTTCATCCAATCCACCCAATGCTTTAGATAGCAATTTCTGCTCATGCCCTCGCCATTCGGCATTTTCCAGCATGACCGCTGGATCATCATTTTGCTGGTATAAATAGCTGGCTGGTTCAACATACGTTTCTTCGGATTTCTCATCCACCGGCATGTCATAAGACGTATCCCTGCTACCCAAACGCTTTTCCATTTCGAAAACGGCACTGACTTCAACATTCAGGTCAGTGGCAATCGCTTCTGCTTGATCGTTTGATAACCAACCTAAATCCTTCTTGGATTTACGTAGATTAAAGAACAGCTTACGTTGCGCTTTGGTTGTAGCAATCTTGACGATGCCCCAATTTTTGATGACGAATTCATGGATTTCTGCTTTGATCCAATGCACCGCAAACGACACCAAACGCACACCCATTTCAGGATCGAAGCGTTTGACAGCCTTCATCAAGCCGACATTGCCTTCCTGGATAATATCCGGCATGGACAGACCATAACCGCTGTATCCACGGGCAACATGAACGACAAAGCGCAAGTTTGCCATAACCAGCTCACGCGCCGCCGCCAAATCGCCATTGTCTCTGAATCTAATCGCCAGCTCGCGTTCTTGCTCAGGTGTCAATTTAGGCATTTGCCTAACGACATTCAAATACGCATCAAACGTACCAACCGATAAATTCACGGGCAATGTAATCGCATCACTCATCAACAACTCCAAAAAGTTAAGATATGCCATAATTTTAGCACTCGATTACTAAGAGTGCTAATAATTATGGGAAGTTCAACCACTTTTTAGCCTCAAACGAATAAATAAACTGTTAAATATTCGTTCGTCCATTCTTCACCAAAACTACGATTCATTAACCGAGTTCCTGGCGAATTGATTTTATGATGATGCTTGTAGTTTTCCAGATTGGTTTTGTGTAAAGCCGCCGTTTTTTTATCGAATATTTCAGCATTCTGAAACAAATTGGTTAAATGCCCAACCAGCGTTAAATGTATCTCACCTAACGCCGAAAACTCACTAATTTCGCGTGGTCTGATAAAAAACTCCTGCCCTGACCGGCATTCATCAAACCATTGAGGAAGCGCTTCACCTTGACTAAAATCCGGGTAATTCGTGTGTGCAAAATCCATAAACTCTTTAACTACAGCCGAAGTTGTCATTGGCTGGATTAAGCACACAGTATCCATAAGGGCGATGATCGGCTTTTGCCCTAACAGCACGAACTCCATGCTGTATACGGGTAATTGATAAGCGCATTCTGGAAAAAAGAATACCGCCATAATGTTGATTTTGGGGGCATGAGTGTGGGCAATGCGTAATTGCCCAACATCACCGATCTGGAAAAAATGATTCTCAATGGTTAAAACACCGTCTTGTTCATGGCGTTCAATCCTGGAAAATTGATTAGGTAATTCAAGTTGTTGACATGATAACCCGTCAAAAACTGCCACTGTCTTTTCTATAAGGGTCTGAAAAACCATAATATAAGCTCTTAAAAGCCCCTCATCTCAACCTTCTTCCTAAGGGAAATGGCACTTTTGGATTATTCGGTGTAGGCGGGTTTTCGCAATTGCTCTTTACACCATAGCAATGCCGATATACTGATGTCGGTGAAGTAGGCGGGCGGGTGGATAAGATGCACTCTTGCTATGGACTGAGCCAAAGTTTCGTTATGGACATAATTTAAGGCAGAAGCCGCAACCAGCGGGGATCGCGCCAATCCACGATGGCAGAAAATACTGGTTGAACTCTCGTTTTCAAGTTGCGTGATTAGCATTTTGACAGCCGCCAATAATGCGTTGCGGTGTTTCAGCTCTGAAACATTCTTATACTGTTTAATGTCAAATTGTTCGAGCTTGGAAAAGTCAGTCAGTTTCTCCCCATCGGTAAAAACATCGGCAAAATCAAACTGCGAAATGGTATATGCCAATAGGTTTGGCTCAGGATAGATTTGGTGAATATCTATGCCTGATACATTGATCCAATATTGTACATGTGCAATGCTGTGCTGACGCTCTAGCTCTTGAAGAGACGGCAAGCTCGATATGTAGATGCTTTCCTTGTAGGTATAGCGCACAATGTTAGGCAAGATTCAGAACGGGAAAATCATTTAGTACATTACGTAGCATTGACTCACGCGTCTTACTTTCAGGTAATTGTCTGTCAGGATGATTGCACAGGTGAAAACCTTTCCAGGTATTCTGACTTAAACATTGCTGTTTAACTAAAGCTTCAGTCAATGTCTGCAATGCGGCATTTGGAAAATCGACGACATCCCAAACGATAGAAAAATCAGTCATTAAGGGGTAAGCATCGGCAAATAATGCGCCGTCGTTGATGTGAACTAATGCCGTCACCTTCTCAATAGGACTATCCACGGTAGCAACTAACGACAATGCTGCAATCAGCGAATCCATTGTTGTGGGTGGATTGGCGGCTAGAATGATAGGAACATTTAAGCTCTGGGGTTGATAGGCCAGCATGTGCAGATTCATTCCCGGTCTTAGCAATCTGACTAAGCCTCTACGTTTCTCGTGCCTGCCAAAGACATCGGCGAACCGCGATCCCAATCCCAGCTCCAGAAGCATTTCATCCTCGGTTTTTATCAACCCTAACGCTTCTAGCTGATAAATTGTCCAGACATGTGAATAAAATAGGCAATGAATGGGTCTTGTTGTGGACATTTATGACTCCCCGTTATTGAATTGTGTGATTACCGCTTGATTTCGGGTTACTAAATCCAGCATCACGGTATATAAACCGTCAAACGATACCGCGAAATGTGTGCTTGTTTGGGTAAAATTTCCGAGCAATTTTTGTTGTAAGTCTACACCACAACAATATAACTTGGTCTCTTGCGTTAGCCAATATACCGCATTACCAATACAACTGATTTGTTTGATTTGATCGGATAATATGGTTTTTTTTGCTTCCTCGGTCTCGTTCAAACGCCAGATCGAATATTTATTGTGGTCTTTAACATTCAAGGTAACACCAAGGACAATGTCATTAGATCGCGTCATCGCTAACAAAGGACCATCCAATACCCAATTAAACGTTACTGCACCCGCACCATCGCGCTTGACCAGCTTATCGTTAGCCAAGCCTTCACTCATACAAAATGATTCCGTTTCAAACAGGCATATTTCTGGATCAAAAAGATAGGATGGCGAGCGAAAACTAAAATTAGTGCCATTTTTTAAGTTGTGATAACAAACATTAAAATCATCCGTAAACACTAACCTATTGTTATGATAATGAAAATTCTTAGGTCCATTGACTTTATCTAGCAATGTCGTCGTAGCCATCGTATTCAAATCAAGCTGTTGAATACGGGTAGGCGTTGCATACACGAGTGTCGCCGCGCCAGTGACCTGAATGGAATGTGTATTCGTCAGGGTTTTCAGCACATGATTTGGAAATTGTAGATCGATTATATCCGTATACGCTGCATAGGTCAGAGCTACGTACACCCGTCCCGCCACGTGAAAACAGTTAAGCCCCAACACATTGTCTTCCAGGGGCAAATTTAATTGCCGTACTTTAGCCTCTAGCCGTTGTAACGGAGTGAACTGTTGCTCAGAACGTGCATCGACAAATTGTTTTTGCAACTTGCTTAAATAGGCATAAGCCAAACTGGCGGTTTCAATTCTTTTTTGGGGGGATTTTGTCAATAAATGATCTATCAAATCCCGTAAAGGTTGATATTTGATGGCTTCAAGAGAAGGTATTTGGGCTAAATTTGCTTGGGTAATTTCCTCAACATTACCTGTAAAGGGTCGGTAACCGGTACATAGCTCGAAAGCAACAATACCTAGGCTGTATAAGTCGCTGTTAAAAAAAAACTGGCTACGAATTCGTTCAGGTGCTATATAGGCTGGCGTTCCGGTAACATGATGCCCTTCTTGAGCTTCACGCAGAAAACAGGCGGCGCCCAAATCGCCCAAAACATACTCAAATTGACCATCCGACGTAGGTCGCAAAAAAATATTTTCCGGCTTAATATCGCAATGGATACGATTAAGCGCATGTAGGTAAATCAGCGCCGCTGAAATATCGTGCAAGCAACGAAAAACCAAGTCAATACTCAGATTCCCACGGCTTGCAAGGTAATCAGACAAACTACCGCCGGAAAGATACTCATAAACCAAGCAGGACTCACCGTCAGTCCGATGAAAGGTGTTTAAGCAACGCACCAAATGATGGTGTTTCATGTCATAAGCGGCACCTATTTCCCGCAAATAAGCACCTTTCGCATGTTGTTTAAAACACTTGATGATTACCTTGTAGCCTGTTTTTTCATCGATACCTATCAGAACACTGCTGGTCGAGCTTTCTCTTAAAAGCTCAAGTACGGTATATTCTTTCGGGAAAAGATTGTTATCAGGTAAAGCGCAGTCTTGCCAATGCTTCATCGGGAGTTAACTCTTGCGCGAAACCGGATTGTTCGAAGGAATCAATTCGAGCCTTGGCGCTAATCAGAAATTCACTGGTCTCAGTGCCAGTGCTTTCATAACTCACTTGTAAGCAACTTAAGTCATGCCCACTAATCGTGGAAAATACACCTTGCAACATGCCTGCCATCATGAATTCTATCGGGCTATATATTAAATTAGGCAAGCAGAATGACGAGACTGGGTTTTAGCGGCGGCATGATTTTTTACCGCTTACTTAGGAGGGTGAACTCAAAAAAACGTTGGACTGCCTTGTGTTGCTTATTCAGTCAACGACAGCAAATAGCTGTGCAGGTTATTGGCTTTACCATCCAATTTTAATTTCTTGCGGATATGCTTTCTGTGGTTGTTTATGGTTTCTGAAGATAGATTTAAGGTCGTAGCAATTGCTTTTGTGGATAGTCCCTGTCTAACTAATGATGCCACCTGAATCTCGACGCGGGTTAATTGCAGGTACACGGAAGGGAGATTATTTTCAGCCGACCCAAATGATTTCGTTAGCTGATTGAGATTGTTTTCAATAATATCGACAAGCCGAGTGGATTGAATCCGACCAGTATCCGCCGCTTTCAATAACTTCAGGAACGGTAAGATGGTTTCTGCAACGCCTTGTGAGAGCGCAATTTGGGCTTCAGATTTATCCGTTTCTCGGTGTTTAAGGAGAATATTAAGCGCAGAATTAACCTCCACCGTTTCTGTCTTAACCTTTTGAAGCTCTTCTTTGTTTGTAACAACTTGATTTTCCAAGCGTTCACGAGCATCAAGCAAGATTCTCTCAGCTTGCTTCTGAGCGGTGATGTCGGTAAATGCGCCTACAAAATGCGTAATCAAGTCTTCTGCATCGGTAACGGCGGTGATGGTCAGCCAAATTGGGAATACTTCGCCATTCTTTTGCTTCGTCCAGATTTCACCTTGCCAATAACCATTGTTTGCAACCGATGCCCACAACGCCCGATAAAAGTCTTCGTCGTGCAGATCAGAATTGAGCAAAGCTGGGGGCTTACCTATTGCAGCTTCGGCGCTATAACCCGTAATGCGGCTAAATGCTTGGTTCACTTGCAAGATGAGCTTGTTTGCATCGGTCACTATAATGCCATCCTGGGTTTCAAACGCTACCGCCGCAATACGCTGTTTTTCCTCTGCTTGCTTGTTTTGGGTAATGTCAGAGAGCATAACGCGCATTTGGATACCCGCATCAACCGAGTTAATACACATGCAATCAAGACGGACGTATAGGGCGGTGCTGCCTTTATTGTGGAGTGCCAGTTCACAATATTTATTTCCCTCTTCTTGCATTGCGTGAAGACAATATTGCTGCCAATGCGCTTTATAATCATCAGCAACAAACTGCTCAAAACGTCGATTGATAAGCAGCTTACGATCCATTCCGAGCAATTTGGCAGCGGTTAGATTAATTTTAGCAATCATGCCTTTTGCGTTGAGCGTGAGATAGCCCACTGGGGCAAAATCGTACAGTTCGACATAATAGCTATGCGAGACTTCAAGAGCTGCCTGCGTCCGCAGTAATTCCTGGTATTGCATTTGCAGTTCTTTTTGCTGTACATGTAGTTCGTTCAAGAGTTCCGTTGCAACGTGAACCCAGACCGGCTTATTTGAGGCTTCAGCGAGTGCGAATTGCGCCTCGGCTCTCGTCCGTAACTCTTCTTCTAGCAGGGGGTTAAATTCGTATGTCTTTGGGTTCATGAGAATACCGTCCGTAAATCTCGCAAAATAGGTGTTTTTTGAATATCACACTGGTTTTTCACAGAAACAACTCTTTTATGTTAAAAGGCAATCACTACGATTCACAAGATAGGGCTACAGTACCCGTGAAGGGTAGACTTATAACTTCTATTTTACCAACCAAACAAAAATTTTATCGTACTGCCTGCTATTTTTATATTTTTGCAAAGATTGGATAATCGTCTAACCTTAAACCATTACTGCATGTGTTTTCATTATTTTATGTGGCTTCCACACCCTCACATTGCCAAAAAGCCTTATAAGAGAATCTCTAAAAATTCAACCAATAATTACAACATGAACCTAAATCAAAGCGTTCGTACCCATGAAACAGCTAGGGGAGAACAACCGCCGCTGATTATGTCCCTGCTTAAGGCAGAAACCGCTACTGCCCATAGGCAATTAGAACGCACTAACAGTTTTATTAGGCTGTTCTCGCCAGATTACGCAATGCCGGAATATAAGCAATTGCTGTGCTTGTTTTATGGCTTTCATGCTGCGCTTGAACCGATGCTGTTTGATGACCTTGCTGAAGCTCACCAATTGGTATTAGGTCATAAAGTAAAAACTGGCTTGTTAGCAAGAGACATAGCCACATTCGGCGAAACTGAAGCAGAAATAGCGAAGATTCGTCGCTGTGCCGAATTACCACAACTCTCTTCATTTGCTCGGCAAATGGGTGCGTTTTATGTGCTGGAAGGATCGGTTTTAGGTGGTCGGATAATTTCCAAACAGCTCAAGGAGCATTTTGGTGATGCCATTGTCGATAAATTGAATTATTACACGTGCTATGGGGAGAATGTTGGCTTTGAATGGAAAAGCTTCCAAGCTTTCATGGGCAGCCAATTTGCGGATGATAGTAACCAAATACCTGAGGTAATAGCCGCAGCAAATGATACTTTTATGGCTTTATATCAATGGTTTAACAGGGCGTAACAGCTGACGTTTTGTCATCGGTTAAGCCCTTATCTTTAACTATAACGGCTGTTAGGCTAACTACCCTCACCCTTGGGCTTCGTAATTTTTTCGGCGTTCTTCTATATTTTTCAAATACTGTAGCCGCGTATCCTTATCTGCTTTCGGCCATTTCACCACTTCAATGAAAGATCGATAACAACCTATGCAAATATCATCATCGTTCATAACGCAGTTATCGTTGCAGGGTGATGGCACTTCTTCTTCGATTGCAGGCATTAACTATTCTCAAGTTTTACAATGATTAATTCGGAAAGTGGTGAGCCATTCAACACTATGTCCTGTTAAACATACTATAAAAATCAATTTAATCAACTTTCAAACACTTTCGATTTACCGCATCAATGCGTCGCGTTATATTTTTCTTTAACTTCTTTATAGTCAGCTAATGCGCCTTTTACCAATTCCCCGCCACTTTTCAGGTCACCATCGTTAAGGGCGGTACGTGCTTGCCCCAATTTGTTGCTGCCTTGGGCTTTCTTTATTGAAACTTTCGGATCAGATGTGGAGATAGGTTTTTGTAATTGCTTGGCTTCTAGCACCATTTCGACAATGGCTTTGGCATCTTCGCCTTTATCCACGGCGGCTACGGCTTGTTCTAATTTAGCGACGGTTTGCTCGATTGCCGCTTTTACTTGTTCGTTGTTTTCTGCGTAAGCGAGCGTGCTTGCTGATGCGAAACTGATTATTACTAATTGGAACAGTATTTTAATTGCATTCATTATGTTAAAGCCTCGTGGGTTGATGTTTTTGTCGAGCAGGTAACCGTTGCTCATTAAGCCAGACTAGTCCTTTGAGGTCAATTCTAAGGCTAGCTGGAGCTTAAGTCCACGCCTAATACTGTCGCCCAAAGTGGGCTGACTTAAATATGGACTGTTTTTCGCCATCCAACAAAACCTAAGGCTATAATCTCCATAACAGTTAATCTACGTTCTTTCCAAGCAATTAGTCGATAGGATGAAACCAACCGCTATGGCACTACCAATATTTCGCACCAAACGAGTTCAGTCTTACGATGAATCCGAGCAAAGTCTTAATCGCTGCTTGTCCGCCTGGGATCTGACTTTCCTCGGCGTAGGTGCCATCATCGGCACAGGTATTTTCGTGTTGACGGGCATTGCCGCCGCTACCCAAGCTGGGCCTGCCGTCGTGTTATCGTTCATCATTGCGGGGTTTGCGTGTATCTTTGCAGCCTTATCTTATGCCGAACTATCCGCAGCCATCGGCGGTTGCGGCAGTGCTTATGGCTACACTTACGCGGCATTTGGCGAGCTGTTCGCCTTCATTATCGGTTGGGATTTACTACTGGAATACGGCATAGCGGTCGCTGCGGTCGCAAATGGCTGGGCTAGCTATCTGAACAAAGCCTTATCAGCAATAGCCATACCTTTGCCAGAAGCCTTGACCAAAGCCCCCAAGCTGGGCGGCATCATCAATCTACCAGCAAGCCTTATCATCTTGATATTGATGGGCTTGCTTATCATCGGTGTAAAACAAAGCGCCAAAGCCAATAATGCGATGGTGTGCGTTAAATTGATTACTATCAGCATTTTTATAGGTGTTGCGGTATTTAACGTACACCCAGAAAACTGGCAGCCGTTTATGCCATTCGGCTGGTTTCAGACCCTGCCCGACGGCAAGACGACAGGCGTGTTGGCTGGGGCTTCCATGGTATTTTTTGCTTACGTCGGCTTTGATGCGGTTTCGACGGCGGCTGAGGAAGCCAAAAATCCGCAACGCGATTTGCCCTTTGGTATTATCACCTCATTGGTGTTTTGCACGGTGGTTTATATCCTGGTTGCCGGTTTGCTGACCGGCGTTGTGCATTATTCCCAGCTCAACGTTGAATCGCCCGTCGCTCATGCCCTCAGCTTAATTGGTTTTAATTGGGCTTCTGCCCTGATTTCTACAGGCGTGATTTCAGGATTAACCACTGTAATGCTGGTACTGTACTATGGCTTAACGCGTATTGTCTTCGCCATGTCGCGTGATGGTTTGCTGTCAGCGTTTTTCAGCAAGGTCAACCCAACCACCCAAACACCTGTGCGTATTATTGTGCTGTGCGGCATTATTATGTCGCTGATAGCAGGATTAATGCCGCTGGGTGATCTCGCCGAGTTAGTCAACATTGGTACATTGGCAGCTTTTGCCTTCGTCTGCCTGGGCGTAATCATTTTACGCATCACCCAACCGGAGTTGCCCAGACCGTTTCGTTCACCATTTAGCCCATTATTTCCCGTATTGGGCATGTTGTCTTGCGGTGGTCTCATGCTATTTTTACCCGCCCTCACCTGGCTACGCTTTGTGATTTGGCTGGTTATCGGCTTAATCGTTTATTTCACTTATTCTTTGCACAACAGTGAATTAAACGAAAATCAATAGCATTACATCTTTAGGTAACTATGAGCAAATCAAATTCCATAATGTTTCCGCTTGCGCCAAAAAGTCGCCCGGCTCATGCCCAAAAGATTCGCGGCTTCGCCCGCTTTGCCACGGCTTTGCTCCAGGGCTTGTTTGATAGCGGATTCCTCATCTTCGGGATTTAATTTGGCAGCTACCTTATGGGGTGAATACGTGAACCCTTGTGATTTTGGTTCCCTGAATTCGGGGGGTAGTTCCGATAAGCGCAAAGTCGCGCCCCTCCCCACAGCAAAGGCGTATTCCACGACATTGTGGAGTTCCCTGATATTACCAGACCATCGGTAGTCAAGCAGCACACGCATCGCATCAGGGTCGATTTTTTCGATTATACGAACCCGTTGGTCATTGTGCTGGTCAATGAAATGCCAAATCAGCAGGCTAATATCTTCCCTGCGTTCCCTGAGCGGTGGCAGGAAAATGGGGACGACCCGCAACCTGTACATCAAATCTTCGCGGAAATGCCCGTTTTTCACTTCTTCCCTTAATGAGCGGTGAGTTGCCGCAACAATCCTGACATCCACGTCAATGCTACGGTTTCCGCCTACCGGGATATAGTTCCTTTCCTGTAATACCCTGAGCAATTTGGCCTGTAATTCCAATGGCAGTTCTGCCACTTCATCCAAAAACAATGTCCCGCCGTTGGCGCGTTGAAATAAGCCGTCGTGGTCTTTTATCGCGCCCGTGAAAGCCCCGCGCACATGGCCGAATAATTCGCTTTCCAGCAGGTTGCTGGATAATGCCGCGCAATTGATCGCCAAAAAAGGTGCCGTACGGCGCGAACTCAATGTGTGGATGGCTTTGGCAACCAGTTCCTTGCCGGAACCGCTTTCCCCCCTAACCAGCACGGTGGCTTCTGTTTCTGCGGCATTTTGGATAATCTGGAAAACATCCTGCATAGCCGGTGAACGGCTTAAGAGGCCGTGGAAGTTTTGCTTTAATGTACTCGGTGCTTTGGGCAAAAAAACAGTTGATGCTGATTCTGAGGGTGCGGCGAGCAAGCCTATGCCGCCAGCAAATATCCCGGACTTATCATTTAAAACCTGGGCTATTTTTCTTAGTTCGATAGTGCCACCATTCGCTTGGGATAGCCTTATAAGCCGTCCTTCATCGCCACTGGCATCAACAATGGCGCATTCTTGCAGACACGTTTTACCAACCACGTCCTCCTGTCGTAAGCCTGATAGTATTTCCAACCCTAAGCTCCAGTAAAGCACTTGTTGATTTTTATCGACAATGTATAGGGCTGATGATTTACAAAGATTAAGCATTGTCGATAACAGCGTCGCGTTATCGAACTGCCCCAACCATTCGGTATGGTGCCTACAAAATGTCTCCGCCTGTCTTGTTTGTTTCATAATCGTCTCACTGAGCCATATTTAAGTTTCATTGGAACAATATATGAAACATACAATTTGTACAACTATTATTGAAACTATATAAATACTCTATAAAAAACAGATAGGTAACGCGCATTATATTATGTTGGCACGATTTTAGCTTAGTAATTAATGACAGTCAATAATTCTGGCTCGTCATAACAACAATTACACACTTTTTGGGAGGATCCAAATGAAATTAAGATTATTATTCGTCAGCGCTTTACTGGCATTAGCCAGCGGTTGCGCGACAACGGCGGCAACCTCTACAGTAGAGTCGGCGCATAACCATGCTGCGATGCCTGTTTCAGGTCAGCCTAAATACAATACCACCATGAACCCCAGGCAAACTGAACACCCGAATACCTTGGGTTTTAACGACTTGCACATCCAGGCTATCCGGCATCTAAAACCCGATGTCTTTAGTGCGGATGACCCTAAATTGCAGGCCATTGTCCATCATCACTGCAAGGCTTACGATGACGGTACATTAGTCTGCCTGATGTTCCCAGGCGGCATGAAAGACCAGGACAAACCGATTGGTTTTGAGTACATCATCAGCACGGCCCAGTACAACTCGTTGCCTGAAAAGGAAAAGCATTACTGGCATTACCATAAAACCGAAGTGGGCAGGGCTTGCGCCACCTTCCCTGATTTGACCAAGGAAGAAACGGCCAAGTTATTGCCGGTCGTACACGAAACTTACGGCAAGGTCGTGTATTTCCAAAAGCCCGAAGATAAACTACCGTTAGGCGAACCGTATGTGCTGATTGTCCAAGACATGCCGGACGTAAAACATTAATTCCATCCTCGCTGTGTACTAAAGCCACACAGCCTCAGCCAGCGGATCAAGGCTTCTTGGTCTCCGCTGGCTCTTTTTAACTGTCAAAACTGTCATCCTAATTTACGAGATTAAACCTAAGCCATTGCTATGAAAATTCAAAGTTTTTCGTTGAAAAATATAGGCTTAATATTGTTCATATTGGTTGTGGGCAACAATGCGAACGCAGGATGGTCATTGAAAACCGACAATAATGCGTTTTACACCGACGATGTGGCGTTGTTCTCGGTCACACGACGGCTTTCCCTTAAAGACGACCCGACCCAACCCACTGTTGACCGACCCAGCCAAGGCGGGGATTTCGTGTATGAACCTAGCGCAGAACTGGAATGGGCTGGTAATGATGCTTTCGGTGAAATACTGTTGTCATTGGATGCCGGTGGCTATGTTTTTTCTGGCCAATCGGCATTTACCCACGGTTTATACGAATTTCAATTGTCCCAAACATTCGCGACGGACACCAAAATAAGCCTGCATTACAACTTTGTGCCCGATCTTTTTTTAGGGCAAAATATTTTTAGGCAAGCGAACGGTGAAGAATCAGAACATGATGAACAGCTCACCAACCATTACTGGTCGATTCATGTGGACCAGCCGATAGCCAACAATCTGACCATCCGCTTGCTGGGTCGCTATGGTTTACGTAACTACAATGCGCCATTCCAGCATCGTGACACCGCGTTTTGGACATTGGGATCGCATCTTGAGTGGGCAATTAGTCCAGATATAGAATTGTTGCTCGGCTATCACTATGAGCGTGGCTTATCTGAACACGAAAAGGTAATCAACTTTCCTGACGATGTTTCCTATATCAACCACTATGCCTCGGCGGAGCTTAAGATACGTTTGCTGGAACGGTTAAGCAGCGTGTTTATCTTTGATTATGAAACAAATGGGTTCACTAGCGGACTTGTCAATGATGAACATTATCGCGCTTCGGAAAGCGTCTATCAGGGCGAGATAGAACTTTTGTATGAATTAGATGAATCGGCAACCGTTAAATTGGGTTGGCAACATGGCAGCAGGAAGTTAACAACGGAACAACAAAGTGTCAAAAACAACAACGTGTGGTTAGGGTTTGCGTATTCTTTCTAAACTGAATAGGGGTTTCCGCATTTTGGAGGCTGTATGCGATTTTTATTAAAGCTATTATTAGGACTGGTATTTTCGGTTTGCGCGTTAGCGGATCCTTATCTCGGCTTGCCGCCTTTGCCCATACCCGCCGATAATCCACAAACATCCGAAAAAATAGCGTTAGGCAGGCTATTGTTTAACGACAACCGCTTCAGTTCAGATGGCACCGTAAGTTGCGCCAGTTGCCACCACCCCGATAAAACCTTCATTGATGGCTTGCCCGTAGCTAAAGGGCTAAATGGGCAAACGGGTACACGCAATGCCCCTACCGTCGTCAATGCGGCCTTTTATGAAACCCTGTTTTTAGATGGACGAGCCAAGAGCCTGGAAGACCAAGCCCTAGGCCCTTTTGTCAACCCCATTGAACACGGCCTGGAGAACCATCAAGCCATTGTTGATGTTGTACAAAAAGACACAAATTACCCCCAGCAATTCAAGAAAGTGTTTGCCATTAAAGCAAGTGAAATAACGATTGATCACGTGGTCAAGGCCATTGCCAGTTATGAACGCACTTTGATTTCCGGGGGTTCGCCCTTCGACCGTCATCTTTTTGGTCGTAATCACGTAATGTTGTCGGAGAGTGCTGAACGAGGTCTAGGGATATTCAAGCGCAAAGGCAATTGCGTAACCTGCCATGAAATATCCTGGAATAACGCCTTATTTACCGACAACCGCTTTTACAACATAGGTGTTAGCTTTAAGCAGTTAACGCCCATCTTGGATGATTTGATCGCTTATGTTGACCAAGGCAAAAATCCTGACGGTTTTCCTTTAACAGCACTTCAGCGTTCTGAATTGGGACGCTTTAATGTCACCAAAAATCTTTCCGACATCGGCAAATTCAAGACCCCTACGTTAAGAAACATCGCCTTAACTGCACCTTATATGCACGATGGCAGCATGAAAACTCTGGAGGAAGTCGTTGAGCATTACGATAAAGGCGGAGACAAAAATCGTTTTATCGACACCAAAATTTTCCCCTTGCACCTGACGCAACAGGAAAAAGCGGATTTGCTTGAATTTATGCGGGCATTGACCAGTCCATAATATATTGTCTCCATACCCGTATAATGAAACGTGGATTCACCTCATAAGCGCAATAGTAAGGAATGCCCAAAGGCTTATTTTTAACGATTAACAATAGGTACACCATGGAAAATTTCACCCCCTTTTCGGCATTTTCAGGCGGCATCCTGATAGGGCTTGCCGCCACCCTGTTGTTATTGTTCAACGGGCGGATTGCTGGGGTCAGCGGCATCATGGGCGGCATGATGAACGCTGACCGAAAAGAATTATTTTGGCGTACCGCTTTCCTGGCGGGCATCGTGATCGGCGCATTCTTGTTCAATCAGATAAAGCCCGGTTTTTATCAGCCACGCGAAAACTTTCCGGTTTGGCTGCTGGCGTTTGGAGGTTTCCTAGTCGGTTTCGGCACCCGCATGGGCAATGGCTGCACGAGTGGACACGCGGTATGCGGCATAGCCCGATTTTCCGTGCGTTCGATTGCCGCCACTTTAACCTTCATGGCAAGCGGGTTTTTGACGGTTTACATTATTCGCCATGTATTGGAGGTATCGGCATGAAACTAATCATGGTCGCGTTAATCAGTGGCATACTGTTTGGTGCTGGTTTGGCGTTATCCCAAATGACCAATCCCGATAAGGTACTTAATTTTCTGGACCTTGCAGGCAACTGGGATCCCAGTTTGATTTTCGTTATGGTCGGTGCGCTTGCCGTCACGACACTTTTCTTCAGAAAGATACTCAAACGTCCAAGACCGCTATTTGATAAAGGATTTTACCTATCGAGCAAGCCTG
Source organism: Methyloglobulus sp. (assembly GCF_964779595.1). NCBI lineage: Bacteria > Pseudomonadati > Pseudomonadota > Gammaproteobacteria > Methylococcales > Methylococcaceae > Methyloglobulus > Methyloglobulus sp. Next base: position 42,715 of record NZ_CBAROL010000014.1, on the reverse strand, counting down.
CCATTGATAAACCGCTGCTTATCGGCGCGGCAATTTTTGGGATAGGCTGGGGGATTAGCGGATACTGCCCTGGGCCTTCCGTTGCCGGATTGGGCTTAGGAAATTTTGAGGCAGTTGTTATGATTTTTTCTATCTATCTGGGCTTTATCGCACATCGCCTGTTTAACAAATAAGGTTGTTTTCAAAAGTGTAATCAAACCTTTAATCATGTTTCATTTGTTTCATAACGATTTAGTGAAACACCAATATGTTTCATTGAAACACTTAACGCAGCCGACAAATCGGTTAAATTGCCACATAACCTAATCATAACAATGTGTTAATAACACACGTTTATTTTGGCATACGTTTTGCTTTTATATTTCCATCTGATTAGCGCTATCACGTGTCAATAGTGTGAATAGCCCAACAACGAGGAGAAACATCATGATATTCAAACAATTATTCGACCAGGAAACCTGGACTTACACCTACCTGATTGCCGACCCTATCAACAAAGATGCCGTATTGATTGATCCAGTAAACACGCATATCGACGATTATCTGGCTTTATTGGCAGAACTGGGGTTAAAACTGAAATATACCTTGGAAACCCATGTCCATGCCGACCACATCACCGCCAGCGGCTTGTTGCGGCAGAAGCTAGGCTCACAAACGGGCGTAGGCGCATTATGCGGGGCAGAAACGGCGGATTTCCAGATGAAAGACGGCGACGTGTTTACTTTTGCCAACAACGAACAGATCAAGGTTATCGCCACGCCAGGACATACCAAGGGCAGCATTTCCTTTTTGTGGCGCGACCGCGTGTTTACGGGCGATGCCTTATTGATTGGAGGTTGTGGACGCACTGATTTCCAAGGCGGCGATGCTGGTGTGCAGTACGACAGCATTACCCAACGCCTGTTCACTTTGCCGGATCATACCTTGGTGTATCCAGGTCATGATTACCAACAACGCTGGGTTAGCAATATCATGCAGGAACGCACCACTAATCCACGACTGGCAGGCAAAAGCCGTGAGCAATTCATTGAGATCATGAATAACCTTAACTTGCCTAAACCCAAGCTGATTGATGAAGCCGTACCAGCCAACCGCTTTTGCGGCCTGGAAGAAAAGCAACGGCAGGATGCTGTTGCCCACAGGGAAAGCGTACGGGAAAGCGCAAAAACAGGAGACGTTCCCATTGTCAACTGTGGTGGTGATATGCCGAAAACTGGCGGCATTACCGTTCAAGACATGGTTTCCGCTGCCAAACAGCAGATCACCGAAGTCAATGTAGAAAAAGCCAAGCAACTGATCGCCGAAGGCAATATTACCGTCATCGACACCCGCGAAGAAAGCGAGTATGCCGCCGGACATCTTGATAAAGCCGTGCTATTGACGCGCGGTGTGCTGGAATTCAAGATCGGCAATGTCCCAGAATTGGCGGATAAAAGCAAACCTGTGCTGATCTACTGCCGTACGGGAGGCCGTGCATCGTTGGCTGCCCTAAGCATGAAAGCCTTGGGTTACACGAATGTGCTTTCTATTGCGGGCGGTTATGAGGCTTGGCAGAAAGTGCATTGATGCTATCGTCATAAAAACAGTTGACTGGCAAGCAATTTTAGGTGAAAAAGGGCTTGTAATTGGTTGGTCAAAATAAATTAAAACTACTATAAAAAACACTGGAGGAATCATGTCTCAACACCATACCCTATTAATCGTCGGCGGCGGTGCTGCTGGCGTTTCTGTCGCCAACAACATGCGTCGGCAAAACCCAACGATAGCCATTGGCTTGATCGAGCCTTCTGAAAAACACTATTACCAGCCCGGCTTCACCATCGTCGGCGGCGGTGCATATACCTTAAAACAGGCGACAAAAGCAGAAAAAGACCTCATCCATCCCAGCGTTACCTGGATCAAGGAGTATGCTGACTCTTTCCAACCGGATGCAAACAGCGTAACCCTGCGTTCCGGCGATAAGGTCACGTACGACTACCTGGTCGTCTGCCCAGGTTTGCAACTGGATTGGGACAAAATCAGCGGCTTGAAAGAAACGCTGGGCAAAAATAATGTGTGCAGTAATTATTCTCCTGATACTGTCGAATACACTTGGGAATGTATACAAAACCTGCAATCAGGCATCGCATTGTTCACCCAGCCACCCATGCCGATCAAATGTGCTGGTGCGCCGCAAAAAATCATGTACCTTGCTGCCGACCGTTTCCGCAAAAAAGGTATCCTGGATAAATTCAGCATCGAATTTTTTACCGCAACCCCTGGCATGTTTGGCGTACCGTTTTTTGCCAAGGCACTAAATAAAGTGGTCGCCGACTATGGGATTAAGACCAACTTCAGCAGTAATTTAGTCGCGATTGATGGTACAGCAAAAACAGCAACATTTGAAGTCACAGAAGGCGATAAAAAATCAACCGTTACGAAAAATTTCGACATGATCCATGTCACCCCCCCGCAAAGCGCACCGGATTTCATCAAGCAAAGCCCGTTGGCGAACGCCGCCGGATGGGTGGATGTGCATCCAAAAACCTTGCAACATAACAAGTACCCCAATATTTTCGGCTTGGGCGATGCCACCTCAACACCCAATGCCAAAACCGCCGCCGCTGTCCGTAAGCAAGTGCCGATTGTGGTCGATAACATCCTTAACGTGATGAATGCTAAGGCAGTTATTGAAAAATATGACGGTTATGGCTCCTGCCCACTGACCACCTCGCTCAATACCGTCATGCTGGCGGAATTTGCTTATGATGGCAAAGTAACGCCGTCCTTCCCTTTCCTCGACCCACGCGAAAACCGTTTTATCTGGTGGCTGGGCAAAACCTGCGGTTTTCCATTTTTGTACTGGCACATCATGGTTAAAGGCTTGCGGATTGATATTCCGCATTTGGAATCTTATGCCAAGAAGTTTATGAAGGAATAAGCATTAGTCGCTTTTAAATAGTTCCTACGCTGGAGCATCACTGCCCACAGTTAAGCGACAAGCCCCTTCTCCCTTGAGGGACGACCGCCAGGGATGGCGGAAGTGCGGTAGCAGGTATGGAACATGCGCCGCTAAGGCTGGGATGAGGGGGCGTTTTTTCAATCTCACACTGAGGAGTAAAACCGTGCAAACCTATCAATTTGATGACTGCAACATCCGTTGGAACAAACTGGGCGATTTCGAGCATCTGCTTTACTCCATACTAGATATAGATGAAGGCAACAAAATCATTGATGTGCTGTTCAAATTTGCCGCCAACCAGCAGATTGTGTTGCACAGGCATAAGGTGCATAACAATACCTTCGTCATCCAGGGCGAGCATCGCCTGTATGAAACCAACGGCAGGCTCAAGGAAGTCCGGCCAGTCGGCAGCTATACGCGCAGCCCTGCCAGTGATGATCCACATCGGGAAGGCGGCGGCGACCAGGATGTCGTGGTGTTTTTTAGCATTCGCGGAAGTGATGGTGTGTTGTACGAGGTGTTGGACGACGACCAAAACCTGATCGCCACGTTGAGTTTTGAGGATTTTATGGGCTTATTTCAAGCGCAAAAAATGATTTTAGATACACCAAAGTAAATAATGCCACACGATCTCATAGCCCTTTCAGCCAGTTTTTTTTTATTGCTGGCATATTACCTTTATCTCGGCTGGCGCACTCACCGCACACCGGATGCTAGCATACACACGCACAATGCCAAGATCCGGGAACAATGGGTGGGCATGGTGATGGGCAGCGGCAAGATGGACATTCTTGCCATTCAAACTTTACGCAACTCGGTGATAGCCGCCAACTTCATGGCTTCGACCGCCGTGCTGTTAATCATCGGTACTTTAAACATCAGCGAAAAAATAGGGCAATGGACACTCACTTGGCAACCTTTTGGTATGGACGCTGCAACACTCGGCGTGATCTGGCAAGTAAAGTTGGGCTTATTGCTCTTGGTGTTTGCTATTGCCTTTCACTTTTTTGCGATGGCAATACGGTACTTCAATCACGTTGGTTATATGATTAACCTTCCCAGTGATCCCACGAAAGACAGTCGGTTATACCGTCAAACCTGTACTTACTTAAACAAAGCTGGTAGCTATTATATGTTTGGAACACGAACCTTCTTCTTTAGTTTGCCGATCATCTTGTGGTTTTTCGGTTCTACTTTTTTAGTGTTGGCGACAATCGGGCTAATAGCAGGACTTGCCATGCTGGATAGGACACCCAGTTGAAAGCTAATTAACACATTGGCACGGGTTATTAATCCTACTTACGGGAACTTCTAAACATTCAAAAATCTCCTTCTCCACTATTGGAGAGGATATTTTTAGAAATTCCCTTATTTGATAAGGTTAAGCTTAATCAGATATTTAGATCGTCTGATACGTACTCCAAAACAATCAACCATAACCCATTTAGACGGCTCATTGAATTCACCTTTCAAAACCCCAACTCAGAACTTTTGCTAATTGCCCTCGATGTTATGCGATAATTATCGTAGAAAATAATAACAAGCCTTACGGCAACTAAATAAGGAAGGCACATGTTCTCATTGCAAACCATCTTCGGCAAAGGTGATAAATTCTACGGCTTGCTTGAAGCCAGTGCCGAGTCAGCGCGTTCATCGGCTACCGCATTAATTGAACTTTTGAGTACGCCAGCTTCACAGCAGTCATTGGGAAAGTTTAAACAGGCGCGGCGGCGGGAAAAAGATTTATTCGCGCAAATCAGTGAAGAACTGGTCAATACCTTTGTTACCGTGTTGGAACGTGAAGATATCGAAGCCCTTAGCAGTGCGCTTTACAAAATCCCTAAAGTCGTAGAAAAATTCGCAGAGCGCTATACCTTAGCTATGGCTCGTGTTGGTGATGTGGATTTCACTAGCCGCGCTGTCATGCTGGAACAAGCCTGCGAGGTTGTGGAACAAATGGTTGGACAGTTACGCAACGGAATGGACTTGGACAAAATCAAAAAATTAAACGACCAGCTGCAAACCATTGAAGGCGAAGCCGACCGTCAAATACTTGAGTTATATCAAGAAATATATACTAATGAATCCGATCCGTTATTTGGTCAAAAAAGACTTATTTGAATTTCTCGAAAAAGCCATTGATCGTTGCCGTGATGCCGGTAATGTTATTTATCATATCGTGTTAAAAAACTCATAAAAGGATTGTCATGCTGACTATGCTCTTGCTTGTCATCCTGGCGGCACTGGTATTCGAGTTTATTAACGGGTTTCATGACACCGCAAATTCGATTGCCACGGTGGTTGCCACCAAAGTATTAACACCCACACAAGCGGTCATGCTCGCCGCTACCACTAATCTGGTCGGTGCTTTATATGGAACGGCTGTTGCCAAAACCATTGCATCAGGGTTAGTTGACACTAATGTGGTGACTGTCACTTCCGAAGTCTTGATCTGCGCGTTGACCGCTGCGATTATCTGGAATCTTATCACTTGGGCATTAGGGCTACCTTCGTCCTCCAGCCATGCCTTAATCGGTGGCTTATGCGGTGCTGCGCTGGCGGCGGGAAACAATAATTTCGATGTGTTGATCTGGTCAAAAACTGCCGCAATCTGGACAGAAAACAAAGGCTTACTTTGGAAAGTCGTCATTCCCATGGTCAGCTCGCCGGTTGCTGGCTTTTCCTTAGGGGTCATCATAATGGGTAGCTTGATGGCAATCATCAGCGGGATGAATTCCGCTGGCGGCATCATGGCGCGTATGGCACGACCGAAGTGGGTCAATGTGGTGTTCGGGAAAGCCCAACTTTTATCTGCGGGATATATGGGTTTTGCACACGGCAGCAACGATGCCCAAAAAACTATGGGTATCATCGCCTTGGCGATTTTTTCTGCCAATAGTGCCGGAACACTCGATCACTTACCCGCTTGGGCTGAATTCTTACGACCAGACGGCGGCGAAAAAGACATCGACACCTGGATCATCTTTACCTGCGCGTTAGTCATATCGCTAGGCACGTCGGTAGGCGGGTGGCGCATTATCAAAACGCTAGGTCATAAAATGGTGAAACTGCACCCGATTAACGGTTTCGCGGCGGAAACCAGTTCAGCTACCATCCTCTTGATTGCTGCTCATTTCGGTATGCCGGTTTCCACCACGCACAGCATTTCAACGGCGATTATGGGCGTTGGTTTTGCCAAAAATCCTTATGCACTTAAATTAACCGTTATTGAACGGATCATTTGGGCTTGGGTTTTAACAATTCCAGCCGCAGGTGGTATAGCCTGGGGAATGGTTAAGCTATTGTTTTTGTTGCATTAGCAATAAGAAAGCTACCTTAATAGAGATTACTTTATTTTTCTGGCTACATACGCAATGTAACTGCCAGACCGGAGAACACAATGATAAAACAAGTGCTGTCATCGTTAAGCGTTATTATCCTGTTGAGTGTTGTGCCAAGTTACCAAGTCGTTGCAAATACTAGCCCTAGCTTTAAATCCTCTGATTTATTTAACCGTCCTAGCTATGCAAATAACAGCACGTTGACCAGATCGGATACGATCTCAACTAAACAAGGCGGACGCTATGATGAGTCTAATGACCCAGCCTTACGTAAAGGCACAGAAAACTGGGAAGAACCCCAAGGCAGCTTCTTCATCATACCTGCTGTCGTGGTTGGGCTTATTGTTATCGTACTGTTTTTCAATAGAAAATAGCATTTAGACTTAACCCTTTCGGTGGAGACAACACGGCTAATATTGAGTTATCCGTATTGATAGGAGGGCTGATTAATTAATCAACCCACCTAACAAAGCATCAAAATGATGATGTGTGGTTATTTTTTAATGTTCTTATAATTATCTTCGCTTTCACGAATGATTTTATTGCCTTCTGCAATTAAACGATTTCCCTCGGCAATCTTGGCCTCACCTTCACTCACCATATTCGTACCACTATCAACCATTTGCTTGCCGCTTTTCCAGCGATCACCCAAGCTGGCAATGCCTTGACTTTCGCGGAGCATGGTTTCACCGGAAATAATCGGCTCTGATTTTGGCACAGGGACTGGTTCAGAAGCACAACCAAGTACGAATAATGGCCAACAAATTAGGGGAATTTTGAGTTGGGAATGGAAAGATTTTTGCATCGTTATATGCTCCTTGGTGTGATGGTTAATGGGTAATACTACCAATGTTACAAAACACCGTACAGCTTACAAGCTGTTTTTTTCGGCACAGCCTACAAAAAAGCAGGTAATGAAGTGTAATCTTAGACCTCAAATTAAAACCTTTCACTCATCCCAAATTTGGCTTAGGCGACGGTCACGTCCGCAGGTAAAGCGATAAAACTTATAAGATTTTGGATTATTAAGGTAATAATCTTGATGGTAGTCCTCTGCTGGAAAAAACTTGCTGGCAGGCTTAATCGTGGTGACTATGTGTTGGTTAGCTAACTTTTTGGTGATTTCTATTTTAGAGGTTTCGGCAAACTGTTTTTGGGTCTCGCCCTGGTAAAAAATAGCGGCTTTGTACTGATCGCCTTTGTCGCAAAACTGCCCATCATCATCAAAGGGATCTATATTGTGCCAAAACACATCGAGCAGTTTTTCATAACTGACTTTAGCCGGATCATAGATCACTTGCATTGCTTCTGAATGACCCGTTTTACCGTTTGAAACTTCCTTATACATTGGGTTTTCGGTATGTCCGCCTGTGTAACCCGAAGTCGTGCTGATAACGCCGTCCAATTCATCGAAAGGGTGTTCCATACACCAAAAACAGCCGCCCGCAAATATGGCTACCGCTGGCTTTGCAATAATTCCGTCCTCAGCTATTACACTGCCACTGAACACCAACAAAGCAACTAAAACAACGTTTAGGTAACCCTGAAAAATCTTTTTTATCACTTGATCACCACCCTATTATTATCACGTTTATGTGGGTTTTAATCGTCTCGACATCCTAAAGTGTGGTTACGATTCCTTGTTAGCCAACCACTTTATTTGTTTTGGCAATCTTTGTATAACTGCTTACTTATATCCTTAAACAGGAATAATTCAAGTAATTTTCTGCCCAACCAATAATCTAAGCAAGTGTTGTTCTACCAAGAAAAAACTTAAGGAATTATCGACCTCCAACACTTTTTTTGTGATATTTAAAAATTTGCAATTCTTGCCAAAGTGGATAAAATTGAATCTGACATTTTATGACTTTAATAGGCCAGGGTGGGCTGCTTATGCTTGATAGGAGAGCGTGTTATGTACCATTTCGACATTTCCAGGCCAGTTATAGGCAAGGCCAGTATCGAAATAAATCAGCCCATCACCTTTGTGTTTTGCTTTGTAGGCAAGCACTTTTTTGATAATTACCCCAAGTGGGCAGTTGAGGTTTCGGAATTTAAGCCCTTGACTGGGAAGGATATATTTGTCGGTGCAAGGGCGCAGCAAACCCGTATCGAACAAGGCCAGAAAGTAGAATCTACTTTTGAAGTATCCGAATTTGAGGTGATGAAAAAAATGACTTTCGTTGGTGTGGATGCTCAATTTCGTAACACCTATCATTTTTCGGCACACGATGACCAGGATTTAACCGAGTTGGAGTTCTCCTTTGAACTGCTGGAACTGGAGCTTTTCATGCGGCCATTTGAGAAGCTGATACGCATGTCCATTGAAGAAGGTGCTGAAAATACAGTGGAAAACATCAAAAATTTACTGGCTGACGGCTGTCAGTAATCGATCTAATTAGGAGTTTGACATGAGTTTTGTTGTTGAAAAAGATAATGGCTTAATCCCACAAATTCTTTCGTCCATTTTGGATGAATGCGTCAATGGCGTAACACTTGCGGATCCTGACCTGGACGGGATGCCGATTGTGTATGCCAACAAGGCGTTTGAAAGGTTAACTGGCTATTCGCAGGAAGACATCATCGGCTACAACTGCCGCTTCCTGCAAGGACCAGACCGTGAGCAAGAAGCGAGATTCCAGCTTGCGGATGCCATCAAAAACCATAAACCCATTGAAGTTACCCTAAGAAATTACAAAAAAAACGGCGAATTGTTTCATAACCATTTAAAAATTACCCCGCTGTTTGATCGCAAAGGCCGGGTCATTTATTACTTGGGCGTACAGTATGACGTGACTTATCAGGAAAACGCTAAAAATGAGATCAGCAAACTGACCAAGTTATTGAATGATTCCCTTTCTCCTGGAGCTGACTTTTTATAGTTAAGGGATCTGGTAATGGAATAAATCGTGACTTGATTGATAGGCGGACTGACAAACCTAGGTTTGTCAGTCCAAAATACTCATGAATTACAAGTATGAAACCAACAAGACCATCAAAAGAGACAGATTTAACCCACTACTAGGAATCTTTGAACAAATTGATTCTTATCACCCTTCGACTTAATTTATAAAGAGATAGCAACCATGCAAAACGACCCCGCCAGTATGCTTCCTAGCCAGATATTGTTTGGTATTGCAATATTGGGTTTTATTGCTTTGGTGGTTATGGAAAAGCTCAAGCCTTATCGACGCTTCACCAATAAAATCGACAAGGCTTCTTTCATAACCAACACGGCAACCTTCGTATTTAATAACATCATCTTGACTGCGTTAAGAGCTACGTCGCTGTTTTTTGTGGCACAGCAATTCTCGTCGCATGGGCTATTAAGTGCTATGGAAGATAATAATCCGGTCAAATGGCTATTCGCCTTTCTGCTTTATGATTTGGCGATCTACGCTTGGCACGTTGCCAGCCACAAGTACGAATTTTTGTGGCGATTCCACAAGGTACATCACAGCGACAAAAGCTTTAACACCTCTACGGGATTCCGTTTTCACGTATTCGACCTGTTCCTGGAAATCCCCTACAAATGCCTATTTGTTGTGCTGATTGGGGTTGATGCCTATTTGGTGTTGGCAATTGAAACTATCCAATTGTTTTTTATATTCTTTCATCATTCCAATTTGACGTTCGACAATGAAAAAAAGTTCTCTGAAGTCATCATCACGCCTTCACTCCACCGCACCCATCATTCAACCTTGCGTAGTGAACACGACAGTAATTACGGCATCGTGTTGGCATTTTGGGATAAATTGTTTGATACCCGCAAGGAAGTTGTGCCTGAAAAAATCGGATTGGACATTATCGTCGCGGAAAATTTCCTGCAACTTTTCTTTCTGGCTTTTATTACCGAACGACACATCAGAAGGCTATTACAGATTATTCCAAGAGGGCGAAATTGATACCCTATGCAGATCCAAGTAGGTCATCAATGCCGTTAAATTAGGTCTCAATAGTAGCAACAATGGAGTGCAAAGCAAGCTGCACTCCAGAATATGGCTTAACTTAACGGCACTGGGTAGGTGATTAGTTTGACAATTGGTCGAAAACCGTTAATGTGTGTAGCGTACACAAAACCACTATAACAACACGATGAGGCATAATAATGAAACAAACGAATTGCTTATGGGTTTTTGCTTTAATGATTTTCACCAGCACTTGCTGGGCTTACGGCGGTGGCAGTAGCAGTTCAAAAGCCTGTGACAAACCCAAATTTACCGAGTTTACTCCAGCAGAAAATGCCCAAGTTGCAGCAGGTTCAGACTTTTCTTTCACTGCATCCAAGAACACGTATCCGACGACCATCAAGGTCACGGTAAAAGGCGAAGCCGCTACCGTAAAAGTTGATAAAAAAAGCGACAGCACCTTTGCCGTCAGCGGCAAACTGCCTGCAACTGCAAAAGGTGGTTTTGCAAGAATAGCCATTAATGCCGATGCACAAAGCAATTGCAAGGGTTCTGGCGGTTGGTTAGTTAAAGTTGCTGAGTGATTTAGTTATTGCGAACTTTGGTTTGTAGGTCGTAATAGCGTACGTATTGCGACACACAGCAGGCGCAATATGCCTAAAAACTATTGCGCCTTACTCAATAAACGGAAATATTTCAGCAGCTCCTCCTCAAAACGAAGAAAACTCCTATTGGCTATCAACGCCAAATACAAAGCCAGCATGATGACTGCAAACCAGCGTAGGTTCATGCTCAGCAGCAAGCCAACATGAAACAAAATGCCAATCAGGATGCTTAATTTGCGCGTGTTTGTGTTCAGCAACAAGAGCGGAAACAGCAGCTCCCACCACCTTATAAACCCAGCAAGCCCTGTCAATAATCCCGTCATCATCGGTTTGTCTATGATTGCCCAGCCATCCCAGCGTGAATACTGCAGATGGATCAACACGTATTGCATAATCGTGCCATCCAGCCATTCAGGGCTTTGGAATTTAACCCAACCTGATACGAAATAGATCAATGCAATCTGAAATTGCACTAACCGTAACGGCCAGATGGCAACAGTTTGCGGCTTACTGCATAAATTAGCATCCACTGACCAACAATTTCCACTCGGCGACAACATCAGGTAAAAGCACATCATTTTCAGCACGGCATCGTCGCCGTCGAGCAGCAGCGGATTGCGATTCCACAAGGAAACCCAGACCAACCAAGTGATACCAACAGCAATGCGGCTGTGCCAGCCGACCATCATCAGGAAAGCCGATGCCATTCCCAAAATGACAACGGCATAAGCCAAGCTTGTAGCCTGTTCTGCTACTGGTATAAAAAACAACGACCAACTACCACCGTTTTGTATGGCTATTTGTTGAACATCACCCAGCCAACCCGTGCCACTAAACTGCGCTTCCACATACGGCAACAACTGGATGAAATAAACAAGAGACAAGCCCCCAAATGCAATACGTAACGCAGCATATTGCCTCGCGTCTATCGACTTAAACCAAAACTTGTCCCACGCGCTGCGCATGTTAGCGATTGTCAAACAACAGCTTATCCATGCGATAGCCTGCTTTGGGTAAGTCATTTAGTTCGGGATGTAACTCAAATTGATGCAGCACAAGTTGGGTTGATGGGCTGTTAGTCGTTTGATGCGTTTGATAATACCGGGCAAATCGCGCCAGCAAATGCGGATCATCCAGATTGACCAAATTTTCAGTCAAACGGTACAAGCGGCTGCGATCACTACCAAAGCGTTTGAAACCAGTAATATTTTCGTCAAGATTGCTGAACAAAGGCTTACCTTTGCAGCTTATTCTTTCCTGCTCAGGATAAGTAATAATGCCATTGCAAACAGACAAGTATTGATGAAACTTGGGGCTTTGCGGAGCAAAAAAATCCCAGTATTGCTGGCTACCTGTGAAATCAATATAGCCATTCAACAGTGCAGTAACGCGAGGGTTATCATCCAACATTAACCATTTAAGCAACTTAGTTTCAATAGTGTTTTGCTCATTGCTTACCAGCACCATTTCGCCAAAACTGTGTGGTAACGTCCACCAGAAAATGGCGACCATATGCAATAAGCAGAAAACGGGGATTAGTTGTTTTTTCAAATGCTACTTGAAATGGAGTGAGCCTGAACAGAGGGAAGAATACTATTGAGAATGCAAACCTAGGTTTGCATTCCTATTATGTCATTAATATCAACAACATGGAAATTATAAGGCTAGTTTACAGTGATTTTATTTTGCTTTCACAGTCTCAGAAGTACGTGCTCTAAAACTTAACATTGATATTCGTCAACCAGACATGGTTGAACAAATCTTGTTTGCCATAATTATTGACGTATTGCAGTTGATAACCGGTATCGACATTAATATGCGACGTTATTTTATAGCCAACACCTACATAAGATCGATTTTGATTAATGCCTTGTTGCACAGAACCTTCGCGCGGACTGTAATTTAAGTCGTTAAAATAGATAAACAACTCATCGAACGCAATCAGATAGGCTTTCGTATCTGGAATGGAATACTGGAAACGAAACCGTTGACGTAAACGGTGTGCCACATCGGCATCGGCAAAAAACCGTTGCTCAACACGAAAACGGTATTGGAAATTCAGCTCTGGGGTAAGGTCATGCACCCATTGCAATTGCTCTACGATGTCGTTGGTAGCGTTATCAAATTCATCATCATGGCCTTTGGTGTATTCACCTTGCCAGGTATAGCCCAGCCATAATGACAGTTCCTTGGTCAATTTATAGCCGACTAACGGCCTGATGATAAATTGCTGGAAATCGCCGCTATCATGTTTAAAACGCGGTGCCAATTCCAGAAACGCCAAGTATTTGCTGCCGCCAAAATCGGTTTGATAGGTGTTACTAATCCATGTACCCCAATCATCACTGGCGCGAATGCCAGATGAAAACATCAGAAAAATAGTTAATATCAGGATTTTTCTCATTATTGTTCCAATAATGATTTTTAAAGTGCGCGATTTTATCAAATTTAACGCGATAAAGTTGGTTTTGAGCAAAATCACTCAATTAACAGATTAACCTGCGCGAATTGTCTTTACTGAAATGACGGGTAAACTAAGCTAACACGTACTCTTTTAAAAGGAACGACCATGTCCTATCCGTTAATTTTTTCACTGGTGCTAGTTTCAATGTTAACTATGTCCGCACCTCTAAGGGCGGGTCAATGTCCCGAATTTTTAAATCAGAATATCCAGAAATTACATTCCTCCAAAACCCTTAATATCTGTGAAACTTATGCGGGAAAGCCGTTGCTGATTGTCAATACCGCCAGCCATTGTGGTTTTACCCCGCAATTCAGTGGAATTGAAAAGCTGTACAAGCAGTATAAAGACAAGGGATTGGTGGTGCTGGGTTTTGCCAGCAATGATTTCAATCAAGAAGCTAAGGACGAGCAAGAAATTTCCAATGTTTGCTTTATTAATTATGGCGTTACCTTTGATATGTTTGCGCCCATCAAAGTGACTGGAGAATCTGCACACCCATTATTTAAAGCCTTGGCTGCACAAACAAGGGAACCCGCGTGGAATTTCAACAAATATTTGGTGAATGCCGAAGGTAAGGTTGTGCAATATTTCGACAGCCAAGTCACTCCGAATTCCCCTGCTATGAAACAGGCGATTGAACAACTTTTAACCCAATAATCTTACTTTCATGCTGATCTTTGCCCTGCATTTCCCTAATGGGCGAGGACGAAATCACTACTAAGCTGTAATTACGTTGCCGATAGTTTTGTGTTATTAACTTGGTTTGAAGATCGCTAGCCCCTGTTATCTTAAAATCCGGTTAGAATAAGCACTTCTGATTTACCTACGTCCCCTCTTATCCGAGCAGACTCTTCAGTGACCGAATTAAAGTCTTTTTTTAGCAGCGATGCCGCATTGGCCGATATTTTAGAAGGCTACCAACCACGGGCAGCGCAAACTGAAATGGCAGAAGCCATTGCCAATGCGATTGATGAAAACCAAAATTTAATTGCAGAAGCAGGGACGGGTACAGGCAAGACCTTTGCATATTTATTACCTGCTATTTTATCAGGCAAAAAAGTGGTCATTTCGACGGGCACCAAAAACTTGCAGGATCAGTTATTCAATAAGGATTTGCCGATTATCCGCAAAGCCTTGAAAACCCCTTTTGCCGCGGCATTGCTTAAGGGTAGGAGCAATTATTTATGTAAGTATCGGCTACAAAATTCGCTGGATTCAAGTTTTGGTTTCAACAAGGAAGAAGCCGCAGCATTAACAAAGATTAAGTCGTGGTCTAAGCGCACTAAAATTGGTGACATTGCAGAAATGGCCGAACTCACTGAGGGCGATCCGGCTTGGTATTTGGCGACTTCCACGGTGGATAATTGCCTAGGCCAGGATTGCCCGGATTACAGTGAATGCTTTCTAATGAAAGCCCGAAAAAAAGCCCAGGAGTGCGATTTATTGGTGGTCAACCACCATTTGTTATGTGCGGATTGGTCTATCCGCGAGAGTGGTTTTGGTGAATTATTGCCCCACGCGGAGGTGGTGATTGTCGATGAGGCGCATCAATTGGCAGAAACTGCATCCAACTTTCTCGGTATCCACATCGGCGGCAAGCAGTTGATTGATTTGGCTAAAGATACGTTAATCGAGTATTTCAAGGATGCAACTGACTTGCCGGAACTCAGGACTGCCTGTGAGGATCTCGAACATGAAGTTAAAGATTTACGGTTAGCGTTTGGGCTTGAGCTTAAACGTGGTGACTGGAAGGAGATCAAAAATAATCATAAAGTAATGTCTGGCCTGAATGCTGTAAAGGAACAGTTACAACGCTTATGCGGACAGCTTAAACTGGCATCGGTCAAAACCAAGGAGCTGGATTTATGTTACCAACGGGCTGAGAACGTTTCCCAACAATTACAGGATATTGTTGATGATAAATCAGGCCAGTGGATACGCTGGTACGAGACGCACCGAAAAACTTTTACTTTAAGCCGGACTCCGCTAGACATTGCCAAAGAATTCAAGGCGTTCATGGAACAACATAAGGCGACGTGGATTTTTACCTCGGCGACCTTGAGTGTAGCGGATAAATTCGACCATTTTGCCAAAAATCTGGGTTTAAACGATACCGATGGCAAACAATGGGGCAGCCCGTTTGATTATGCCAATCATTCCCTGTTTTATCATCCTAAAGGCTTGCCCAAGCCGGATGATCCTAATTTTATTCCGGCAATTGTCGAATACGTTATTCCGGTATTGGAAGCCAGCAAAGGTCGGGCATTTTTCCTGTTTACCAGTCACCGTGCGCTCAAACAAGCGGCGGAATTGCTGGAAAACCGCATCGCTTTTCCCTTGCTTATTCAAGGTAGCAAGCCCAAAGCGCAATTATTGGAGCAGTTTAAACGCAAAGGTAATGCCGTTTTGCTCGGTACCGCCAGCTTTTGGGAAGGCGTGGATGTCCGTGGCGAAGCCTTATCTTGCGTCATCATCGACAAATTACCGTTTGCATCCCCAGGCGATCCCATCCTCAAAGCGCGATTGGAAGCCATCACCGAACACGGCGGCAACCCGTTTTTTGAGTACCAATTGCCTACAGCGGTAATTGCGTTGCGGCAAGGCATAGGCCGCTTGATCCGCGATGAAACCGACCGTGGTGTGTTGATGGTGTGCGATCCGCGCTTATTAAAACGCTCTTATGGTCAACAGTTTTTAGACAGCGTACCAGCTATGAAGCGTACCCGTGACATTGCGGATGTCCGCGCCTTTTTTCAGGTAGAAGAAACCAAAGATAAACCCGCAGAACTCGTCCAATGAGATTACTTGCCATCGAAACCGCTGCCGAAGCCTGTTCCGCCGCTTTAATGATAGACGGTGCAATCACCGAGCAATTCACCCTGACCACGAACGGACACAGCAAGCTTATCCTGCCGATGATAGATACCTTGTTGGCTGAAGCGAACCTACAACCTGCCGACCTTGATGGTCTGGCATTCGGCTGCGGTCCCGGTTCATTTACCGGCGTACGGATAGCAACTGGCGTTATCCAAGGTATTGCTTTCGCACTCGATTTGCCTGTCTTCCCCGTATCTAATCTGGCGGCAGTCGCGCAGGATTTTTTTGACCATAATCCCGAAAATCTGGCGTTTGTGGCGTTGGATGCAAGGATGGATGAGATTTACTGGGGGGTTTATCAGCGCAATGTGTCAGGTTTTGCTGATTTAATAGGAAAAGAAACTGTATTGCCTGCAAACGCCATTGAATTCCCCAATTTATCTGGGGTTGGTATAGGTTCGGGCTGGAAGATATATCAGCAAGAATTAACAACCCACCTATCCCACCGTGTGATCCGATATGAATCCGATAAACTGCCCAGAGCCAGGGCAGTTGCTCGCTTAGGTTATGAAGGCTTCAAACAAGGTTTAGCGGTCTCCGTTGAACAGGCTATGCCCGTTTATTTAAGGGATAAAGTAGCTAAGAAAGAGTCAGAGCGCTAATAATTAGCTTTTTTTAACGAAAGGCGGCGGAAAATATAGCGACTTACCCTTTGTTTTAATGGCTGTAATAGTAAAAACACCTACCTCACTGTTTACAACAACTCCAACGCAAACATAATCGCATCTTCCCTGCCCTTTTCAGCAGGATAGTAGCCTTTCCTCACGCCAATCTCATTGAATCCTAACTTCTGATAAAGCGCAATCGCACCGGGATTGGAGGGGCGGACTTCCAGGAACATAGTTTCTGCTTCGCCTTTGGCTATCTCAATTAGAATATCCATCATCCTGCGACCTACGCCTTGACCTTGCTCGTCGGAAACGACCGAAATATTTAAGATATGCGCCTCGCCTACACCCATTGTCATAATGCTATAGCCCAGAATTTTGCCATTCTCTTCACAAACCCAACAGCCATAACCGACTTTAAAGCAGTCGATGAAAATATCTTCATCCCAAGGGAACGGGTAGTTTTTCCGTTCAATCTCTAAAACCGTGGGCAAGTCAGCGTAGGTCATGGTACGTAGCCTTAGCAAGTCTGTTCTGGACAGCGACCCAGGGAAAATTTTGGCATAGAATTCCTTGTCGGCATCGTAAACCAAAACACTTTTTATTTTATCCATCCATCCACGCATGATTAACCTTTCTTATTATCATTTAATAAAACTCCTTCTCCTACTGGATTCCTACATGGACAGATATTTGCTCTTGCAATATCTGCATTCACCACATCCATGTGGATTATGTAGGTTAGTAGGGCAACGTAGGAGCAGTTGCCGAGAGGGTTGGGGAGGAGATTAAAATCAAGTGTTTAAATTCCCCCTCATCCTAGCCTTCTCCCTCAGGGAGAAGGGACTAATGCAAATTAACTTAAGGCATCCACCTTAACTATCGTTAACCGTTCGTACGGCTAATAGTAAATCCTGCCACGCCTTGCGTTTTTCCAGCAATGAACGCAGCAAGTAGGCGGGATGATACACGACCACGAGCGGCGTACCATCCAACTCATGCACTTTGCCTCTTAGTTTAGCCAAGGGCGCATCCGTGTTCAATAAGGTTTGGGCAGAAATACGCCCAACCGCAAGAATTATCTTCGGTTTCACCAAAATCCGTTGTTGCTGTAAATAAGCACTGCAACTTTCAGCCTCTTCCGGCTTGGGATCACGGTTGCCCAGCGGCCTGCATTTTAGGATGTTGGTGATGAACACGTCATCCCGCTCCAACCCAACCGCCCTTAGCATTTCGGTCAACAGTAAGCCTGCTTTACCGACGAACGGTTTGCCTTGTTCGTCTTCATGCTGCCCCGGCGCTTCGCCGATTATCATCCAATCGGCAGTTTTATTGCCTGTGCCAAACACGGTTTGGGTGCGGGTTTTACAGAGATCACATTTGGTGCAGCCAGCGACTTCGTTTTCCACATCAGCCCAACCTGTTGGGGAAATATTGTGCAATTCTGGTTCGCGGATAACGTGTTCAGTTGCCAACTCTGATGCCGCAATCAGTTTGGAAACAATGGGCGCAGATGATCTGGGTATCCAGACATCAATGCCCATTGCTTCGAGATATTGGAGTCGAGTGGGGTTATCCATACGTGAGAAATTAAGCAAGAAGGAATGGTGGAATTAATTTTTTATAATTGGGTATTCCGCTACATGGTTATATCTTAACATACAGACGTAGGTACGATTAGCACAGCGTAATCGTACGCATGTGGTTAGATTCTCTTCCGATTATGTAATCGCTGATATTAGCCATATACAAAAAGACTTTTTTACGCCAAATTAACGGCTTATGCCCAATTACAAACGCGCATTTGTGCCGGGCGGCACATGGTTTTTTACCGTAAACTTGCTGCAAAGGCAGAAAAACGATCTTCTTATTCGTGAAATCGAATTGCTGCGGCAAACAGTCAAGCGGGTTAAAGTAAAATATCCATTTACCATTGATGCCTGGGTCGTATTGCCCGACCACATCCATTGCGTATGGACATTGCCGCCAAACGATGCCGATTTCAGCACCCGCTGGCGGCTGATAAAAAGCGGATCTTCCAGAGCATTACCAAACACCGAATACCGTTCCAAGGTGCGAATCGCGGCGGGCGAACGGGACATTTGGCAACGGCATTATTGGGAACATTACATCCGCGACGATTTAGATTATCAACGACATATTGACTACGTGCATGTAAACCCGTTGAACCACGGTTATGTCCGGCGCGTAACCGATTGGCCTTACTCGTCGTTCCATCGTTACGTGGAAAAAGGCATTTATCCCGAAAATTGGTGTGGCGATGTTAATAACATGGATGTTGAAGGCGGCGATTGAACATGCGTACGATTACGCTACGCTAATCGTACCTACGGCTCTCAATTGACGCGCCTCGGCACATCATATATATGGTACATCTTACGAGTTATTCGCGTAATGGTTTGATTCCTTTTTCAAGGAAATCATCATAGCAACGATCACAAAGATCAGGATACCATTCCTCATATTTATTATTATCTCTACCAACTCGCCATTTTCCGTAATAAGCAAGATGGCTTTCGCTCTTAAACATGCCGATGCCGCATTCTTGACAGACTGTAGTCGGTTCATCAAAGCCACACAGGAAACACCGCTCAAACCCTGGCTTGTCTACATAGGTATCGTGCCAGCATTTGATGCAAGTTATTAAGCTCTGCGGAGTGATACCTTCGTCCGCAATTTGCTTTTCGGCACGACGACATAACTCCGACGCATAGCGATCAATAGCGATTGCTTCTGCCCAAAGTGA
Source organism: Methyloglobulus sp. (assembly GCF_964779595.1). Classification (NCBI taxonomy): domain Bacteria; kingdom Pseudomonadati; phylum Pseudomonadota; class Gammaproteobacteria; order Methylococcales; family Methylococcaceae; genus Methyloglobulus; species Methyloglobulus sp. The sequence continues at coordinate 23,204 of NZ_CBAROL010000014.1, read as the reverse complement.
ATCAGATATAATCGAACTAATCTCTATTTGTAATTGACGGCGACTAAACTCAACAATAAACCCAAGGAGACCGGCGAAGACTACCTTGACTTGTTCGACGCTAATATTGACATCATGATGAGCAATACTATTACGGATAGTTGCTGCAACTCTGATGTTTTTCATGTCCTCTGAAGTGAGGCCAACTTATTCAACTCGGGCAAGCCGAGCTAAAGCACGTTCAAGAGATACGCTTAGCTTTGGTTTATCAATATCAGCGTAAATTAGAAGTGGATGTTCTTTGCGTAGCCTTTCCTTGAGCGAAAGTTCAATTGACTGCACTAGATTGAACAGCGCAAATTTCCATTCACTCACCTCTTTTTCAGCAAGTACAGCTTTTGCAAGGGCTTCTGCAAGAAAGCTCACAGCATTTTGTTGCAATGATAATGTTAGCTGTGTCACAAGAAAACTCGATTAAATGCTAGATTCATATATGTTTTTCAAACATCCCCTTTCTGAGGATGTCTGCGCTCAGGACTGAGCAATTTGTTTACTGCATTAATATAGGCCTTCGCAGAAGCGATCACAATATCGGTATCTGCACCCAAACCATTGACGATGCGTCCGGCTTTTTCAAGACGAACGGTAACTTCACCTTGGGAATCGGTGCCATTGGTGATGTTATTGACTGAATACAGCGCCAAAACTGCATTGGTGACAACCAACTTTTCAATCGCTTTCAAACTGGCATCAACTGCACCACCACCTTCTGCGTTCCCAGTCACTTCCTTATTATCAATACGTAAGGTGACTTTAGCATTAGGGACTTCGCCCGTTTCTGAGCAGACTTTCAAGGCAACCAATTTGATATGCTCATCTTCCGCCTCAAAACCGACTTCCGAAATCAAGGCCTGCAAGTCTTCATCGAAAATCTCGTGCTTTTTGTCGGCCAGTTGCTTGAACCGCGAGAAGGCTTCGTTCAGATCATTTTCCGATGGGAATTCCACGCCCAATTCAGTCATCCGGCTTTTGAAGGCATTCCTACCGGAATGCTTGCCCAATACCATCCGGTTGGCAGACCAACCCACATCCTCAGCGCGCATGATTTCGTAAGTCTCGCGGCTTTTTAAGACACCGTCCTGGTGGATTCCGGCCTCGTGGGCGAAAGCATTTGCTCCCACAATAGCTTTGTTGGGCTGCACTGGAAAACCAGTAATAGAGGACACCAACTTGGAACAGGTCAAAATTTCGCGTGTATCTATGCGCGTCTGACAAGTAAACACGTCGTGTCGGGTACGCACAGACATGACAATTTCTTCAAGCGACGCATTACCTGCACGTTCACCCAAGCCATTGATAGTGCATTCCACTTGCCTTGCGCCATTCATCACGGCCGCCAAGGAATTCGCCACCGCCAGGCCTAAATCATTGTGGCAATGCACAGAAAAAATAGCCTTGTCCGAATTGGGAATGCGTTGGATCAGGTTGGCAATGGTCGCGCCGAATTGCTGCGGTACGCTGTAACCGACGGTATCGGGAATATTCAACGTGGTCGCGCCAGCATCGATTACGGCTTCTAAAATCCGGCACAAAAAATCTTCTTCCGAACGCCCCGCATCTTCCGGTGAAAACTCGACATCGTCGGTAAATTGTCGGGCGCGTTTGACGGCTTTTACCGCGTGTTCAACGACCTGGTCAGGGGTCATGTGCAATTTCATTTGCATGTGGATGGGCGAAGTGGCGATAAAGGTATGGATACGCGACCTTGCCGCACCTTTTAATGCCGCACCTGCTTGGTCGATGTCCTTGTCTAATGCCCGTGCCAAGCCACACACAACGCTGTCTTTAATGACATTAGCTACAGACTGTACGGCTTCAAAATCACCAGGGCTTGCGGCAGGGAATCCGGCTTCAATCACATCGACTTTCAAGCGTTCCAACGCTTTGGCAATACGTACTTTTTCGTCGCGCGTCATCGACGCGCCTGGGCTTTGCTCACCATCGCGCAAGGTGGTGTCAAAAATAATCAAATGGTCTTTCATGGGTTCTCCAGCAATGGATACTATTCGGCAATCTCAACAGTGCCGAGCATAAAAATAGGGTTGTATTGTGTGAAAAACGAATTGGATGCCCGCTAGGGCAGGATTCTTAGGAGCAGGAATAAGCGCAGGCACAAGCAAACACGGGACTTTGCACCAGCAAAGTCGCTTTCTGTAACACTGTGTTTGTTGTTTTGGGGATACATAGCAAAACTATAACTTAACGCGCCTTAACTCTCAAGCAGAATCTACAATTTGCGTCCTTGTAATCGGCGCTTACGCATGACTAAGGTAACAACAGGCCCCGAAACGGCATAACCTAAAAATATCAAAAACAGCATGGTTTCCGGCTGTGCCATGACAAAAGCGATGGCAAGCATCACCGAAATCGCCACAAAAAACGGCACTTTCCCACGGAAGTCTATTTCCTTAAAGCTGGAATAGCGGAAATTACTCACCATCAACAAACCTGTGCAAATCGTTAATGCAATGGCGGCATATTTAACCACATTAATATCATAGCCATGTTCGATTGACATCCAGATAAATCCTGCAAGGACCGCCGCTGCCGCAGGGCTAGGTAAACCTTGAAAATAGCGTTTATCAGCAGTGCCTACCTGGGCGTTAAACCGTGCAAGTCGCAATGCCCCACCCGCCAAATGGACAAAAGCAGCAAAAAGCCCAGCTTTGCCAAAACTGGCAAAAGCCCAAAGATACATCACCAAGGCAGGTGCTGCGCCGAATGAAACCATATCCGATAAGCTGTCGTACTGTACGCCGAATTCACTCTGGGTATTGGTCAATCGAGCGACACGACCATCCAAGCCATCCAAAATCATGGCAACAAAAATAGCGATTACTGCCGTTTCATAACGACCGCCGATAGCTGAAGTAATCGCGTAATAGCCAGAAAACAATGCGCCTGTGGTCAATAAATTGGGTAATAAATAGATGCCGCGACGACGAATTGAGCGTTTTTCGGGTTTGTTCATTGTTTATCTATGCTTGTTTTTAATCTGAAAAAATTAGGGTCAAATTATACAACGTGCGGGTGTTTCACACCCAAGTTTAATAACCGCTTGTTACAAGCTTATTAATCACGGCATTTCGCAGTAAAAATAACCGAACAAATGAAAAGATTCAATTTCAACTATGGTAAAATTCGCGCACCAAAGCGTGGCGAAAACCACATCTGATAAAGAACATTCGCTGCCAAGACTTAAAATTTAACTTAAAACACACGAAGAACACTCATGAATAAACCAAAAAAAGTCGCAATACTTACAGCGGGTGGTTTAGCCCCGTGCCTTAACTCAGCTATTGGTAGCCTTATCGAGCGTTACAGCGAAATCGACCCGTCGATTGAGATCATCTGCTACCGCAGTGGCTATAAGGGCTTATTACTGGGCGATTACTATAAAGTCACGCCAGACGTGCGCGAAAAAGCAGGCTTGTTACATAAATTCGGCGGCTCAATTATCGGCAACAGCCGCGTCAAACTCACTAACGTAAAAGACTGTGTTAAACGTGGACTTGTGAAAGAAGGCCAAGACCCACAAAAAGTTGCCGCTGACCAATTAGTTAAAGATGGCGTGGACATCCTGCACACCATCGGCGGTGACGACACCAACACCGCTGCCGCCGATCTCGCCGCGTTCCTTGCTAACAACAACTACGGTTTGACCGTCATTGGCCTACCCAAAACTGTCGATAACGATGTCTTCCCCATCAAGCAATCGCTAGGCGCTTGGACGGCTGCGGAGCAAGGCGCACGTTATTTCATGAATGTGGTGGCGGAAAACAACGCCAATCCGCGCATGTTGATCGTCCATGAAGTCATGGGACGTAGCTGTGGCTGGCTGACGGCAGCGACCGCACAAGAATACCGTAAACTACTAGACCGCGCCGAATGGCTACCAGAATTGGGGCTGAATCGTGCCACTTATGAAGTCCACGGCGTATTTATACCGGAAATGGCGATAGACCTGGCAGCAGAGGCCAAACGCTTACGTGCCGTCATGGATAAGGTTGATTGCGTGAACATTTTTGTTTCCGAAGGTGCAGGTGTTGAATCTATCGTCGCGGAAATGCAAGCCAAAGGCCAAGAAGTCCCCCGCGATGCGTTTGGACACGTCAAACTGGATGCCGTCAATCCCGGCAAATGGTTTGGTGAGCAATTTGCCGAAATGCTAGGCGCGGAAAAGACCTTGATCCAAAAATCCGGTTATTTCGCACGGGCTGCCGCTTCCAATGTTGAGGACATCCGCCTCATCAAGTCTTGTGCCGACCTTGCCGTCGAGTGCGCTTTCCGCCGCGAATCAGGCGTTATCGGTCATGATGAAGATCGTGGCAGTGTATTGCGAGCAATTGAGTTTCCGCGTATTAAAGGCGGTAAACCGTTTGATATTAATGCACCTTGGTTTAACCAAACTTTGGCTGAAATTGGGCAAACCAAGGGTTCAAGGGTAGCAGTCGGGCATTAAGCAAATGCGCGTGGGGCAACTGTGGCTTCGTTTACGAACTGCCTAACGACGAATCCATATCTGATAAGCCAGGTAGGATGCCGATTCGTACTACCTGACTGAATTTAAACGAACTAAAAACTTCAAGGCATAAAAAAGCCCGTCATAAACGGGCTTTTTATTTCCAATAAAAATAATTTCTTACTTAGTTCTTGGCCTTATCAACTATCTGATTAGCTTTAATCCACGGCATCATACTCCGTAGTTCCGCGCCGATGACTTCAATAGGATGCTCGGCATTCAATCGACGTTGGGCGGTCATTTCGGGGTAGTTGCTCATGCCTTCCATGATGAAGCGTTTTGCGTAGTTACCATTTTGGATATTTGCCAACGCTTCCTTCATCGCCAAACGACTTTCTGCGTTGATGACCTTGGGGCCGGTGACGTATTCGCCGTATTCTGCGTTATTGGAGATGGAGTAGTTCATATTGGCGATACCGCCTTCATACATGAGATCGACAATCAGTTTCAATTCATGTAAGCATTCAAAATACGCCATTTCAGGTGGGTATCCAGCTTCCACCAGGGTTTCAAATCCGGCTTTGATGAGTTCGACTGCACCGCCGCATAAGACCGCTTGTTCGCCGAACAAGTCGGTTTCTGCTTCATCACGGAATGTGGTTTCGATAATGCCTGAACGTCCGCCGCCGATAGCCGAAGCGTAAGACAAACAAGTCGCTTTGGCTGTGCCGGAAACGTCTTTATGGATGGCGATAAGGTCAGGAACGCCGCCACCGCGCACGAATTCAGAACGCACAGTGTGACCTGGTGCTTTGGGAGCGATCATGATGACATCCAAATCAGCGCGTGGCACAACTTGGTTGAACAGGATAGAGAAGCCATGTGCAAATGCCAAGGCCGCACCTTGTTTGATGTTCGGCAAGATCTCGTTTTTATACAACTGGGATTGGAATTCGTCCGGTGTAAGGATCATGACAATATCTGCGCCAGCAACTGCTTCCGGCACGTCTTTGACGGTTAAGCCATGCGCCTCAGCCTTGGCAATCGATGGCGAACCTTTACGCAACCCGACGACGACTTCAACACCGGATTCTTTCAGGTTAAGGGCATGGGCATGGCCTTGTGAGCCATAGCCAATAATAGCGACTTTCTTGGAGCGGATAACCGAAAGGTCGGCATCTTTGTCGTAATAAACTTGCATGTATTTTCCTGTGTATTTAAAAATTAATTAAATTCCTTAATATAAATCTCCCCCTATGAAAAAGGGGGACTGAGGGGGGATTTGTTTTAAAAAATCTCCCCTAAACCCCTCTTTGCAAAAGAGGGGAAAATTTCATAGCCTATAAGTGCAATCCCTTCTCGCCCCTGCTTATACCCGTCGCGCCGGAACGGACGACTTCAATAATACTGTCGGCATCAAGGGCGGCGATAAAAGCATCCAGTTTTTCGGATGGCCCGGTCACTTCAATAACGTAAGTTTCAGGCGTAAAATCTAATATCCTGCCACGAAAAACATCCGCCATGCTTTTCACTTCAGCTCGTGTTTTCTCAGTGGTTTTGACCTTAATCATCATCAGTTCACGTTCGATATGGGCAGATTCAGCCAAATCAATTAGTTTAACCACATCAATCAACTTATTGAGTTGTTTGGTAATTTGCTCAATGACATCATCACTGCCCCTGGTCACCAAGGTCATTCGTGACAGGCTGGCATCTTCGGTGGGTGCGACTGTCAACGATTCGATATTGTAACCACGCGCTGAAAACAATCCTGCCACGCGTGACAACGCGCCGGATTCGTTCTCCATTAATATTGAAATGATATGTCTCATTATGCCAATTCCCTATCCGTAGTCGTCCCTGTTGCAGCAATCCGCAATTTCATATCGTGATGGCCTTTGCCATTTTCTATCATAGGGTATACGTTTTCGGTCTGGTCCGTAATGATGTCCAGGAACACTGTCCTATCTTTCATGGCAAACGCTTCTTCTAATGCTGGCCTAACTTGTTCTGGCTTGTCGATACGCATCCCGACATGACCATAAGCCTCGGCGAGTTTAACAAAGTCGGGCAACGTATCCAGGTAAGAATGCGAATAGCGGCTTTCATAAGAAAATTCCTGCCACTGGCGCACCATGCCCATAAAACGGTTATTCAAGTTAACAATCTTGATTGGCGTTTTATATTGTAACGCCGTGGACAATTCCTGGATGCACATCTGGATACTGGCTTCACCCGTGACACAAGCCACATCGGCATCGGGATGCGCCAACTTAACGCCAATAGCGGCTGGCATACCAAAACCCATCGTGCCTAAACCACCGGAGTTGATCCAACGGCGCGGCTTGTCGAACTTATAATACTGCGCCGCCCACATCTGATGCTGGCCTACGTCTGAGGTAACATAAGCATCGCCTTTGGTCACTTCATACAATTGCTCGATGACGAATTGCGGTTTAATCAGTGGGCTTTTACGATCATATTCAAGGCAATCAATGGCTTGCCAGTCCTTGATCTGTTTCCACCAAGTTTCCAACGCTTTTTTATTGGGCGTTTTTTTGCTTTCTTTGATGAGATCAATCATCTGCTCCAGCACTGGCTTGACTTCGCCGACGATGGGAATGTCGACCTTAACGGTTTTGGAAATGGAAGCCGGATCAACATCAATATGAATAATTTTGGCATAAGGGCAAAACATGTCCAGCTTGCCAGTAACCCTGTCGTCAAACCGTGCACCGATAGCGATAATCACATCGCTCTCGTGCATACCCATATTGGCTTCGTACGTACCGTGCATACCCAACATGCCGATAAACTGCTTGTCGGTTGCAGGGTATGCGCCCAAGCCCATCAGGGTATTGGTGACGGGATAACCCAACAACTGGCTGAATTCCGTCAGTTCCTTGCTGGCTTCGCCGATGACCACACCGCCGCCGGAATAAATCATCGGACGCTCGGCAGTCAGCAGCAAGTCTACCGCTTTCTTGATCTGGCCTTTATGTCCCGCAACCGCAGGGTTATAGGAGCGAATACTGACCTTCTTAGGATATTTGTACGGCACTTTAATGCGCGGGTCGGTAATATCCTTGGGAATATCGACGACCACGGGGCCAGGACGACCCGTCGTGGCAACATAAAACGCTTTCTTGATGGTTTCCGCAATCAGGTTAACATCTTTAACCAGGAAGTTATGCTTCACGCACGGACGGCTAATGCCAATCATATCGACTTCCTGGAACGCATCACTACCGATAACGGGCGATGGTACTTGTCCAGAAATGACCACCATCGGGATGGAATCCATGTAAGCGGTGGCGATGCCCGTGACCGCATTGGTTGCGCCGGGACCGGAGGTGACCAGCACCACGCCGGGTAAGCCAGTCGCGCGGGCGTAGCCGTCCGCCGCATGGGTAGCGCCTTGCTCGTGGCGCACCAGGATGTGCTTGACATCATCCTGCCTGAACAGCGCATCGTATATATGCAACACCGCCCCGCCGGGGTAACCGAAAATATACTCTACACCTTCGTCTTTAAGACTTCGGATCAGTATTTCTGCACCGCTTAACTCCACGCTCACCTCAATATCAATAACGACTTCTCAGCTTCGAGAAGATAATTTGACCAGCTAAATGTGTCGGAATTACTCGACTTAGGTGAAATCAGGATAAATCCGTTTTTTCCTGATTCATTAGCGGGTATGTAACTCGATATTGTACAAGTTTCTGCACGTAATTGGTATGATGACCCGTTTATTTTTGAGATTTACTTGGTTTAATTGTCTTCGTTATCAACAAGTGAAAAACACAAAGTGTGGGATGTGTTCGTGAATAAGGCACATAAATCGAAACCATGCAAACGATGCGCTTACCTTCGTTCAGCACATACGCCTAGCGCATATTACGGGTTGCAAACATATCATTTCATACTCACCTGCTTACATCAAACCCGAAAATGGTTGGACTTTGACCCATTCGCCTGTTTTGATGACAGTCTGGTCGTGGTCGAGAATGATAAAGGCATTCGCAAGGCTCATCGAGCGGAGGATGCCGGAACCTTGTTTCCCCGTCGTCTTAACAGTCCACATTCCATCAGCATTTTGTTGAATGATGCCGCGCTGTATTTCAGTGCGTCCTGGTTTTTTGCGTAAGTCTTCGGTAGTTTGCGCTAAAAAAATAGGTGCAATTGGCTTGTTTTTGATACCTAGCATTTTCTCCAGAGTGGGCAACACGAACTGGTAAAAAGTCACCATTACAGCAACCGGATTACCAGGTAAGCCGAAGAAAATGCAGTTATTGATTTTACCAAACGCCAAAGGCCGTCCGGGTTTTATGGCAATTTTCCAGAACCGGATTTCACCAGTCGATTGTAACGCGGCTTTGGTGTAATCTGCTCCCCCTACCGACACGCCACCTGTAGAAATGATGACATCGGCGTACTGACTGGCTTCTTGGAAGGTTTTTGTTAATTCTTCCAGATTATCTTTATGGATACCCAAGTTGATGATTTCAATATCGGGTCGATCCAACAGGGTCAGCAAGAGATAGCGGTTGCTGTCATAGATTGCTCCAGATGTTAGTGCTTGACCTATGCTGTGGATCTCATTGCCAGTTGAAACAATCGCCACTTTGAGCTTTCGGTTTACGTTGACTTCAGCAATCCCCAACGAAGCCATCAAGCCAATATCGGCGGGAGTCAAAAACCTGCCGAGCTGTAAGATTGTTTCGCCAAGTTGAATATCTTCCCCAGCTTTGCGGATGTTTTGACCGAATTTGTGGCGATCGTCAATAACAATAGCGGCATCATGTGTTTCTGCATGTTCTTGCATTACGACGGCATCGACATTATCGGGGATTATTGCGCCGGTCATTATGCGTATGCACTGACCTGATTTTAGGATGTTTGTAAACGGCTCGCCCGCGTACGCTTCCCCTACAACTTCAAGTTTGGTTGTGCCATCTTGCGATAAGTCGGCACAACAAATAGCATAACCGTCAACTGCTGAGTTGGTGTGTGTCGGCACATTAAAGGGCGCGGTGATGGCTTCTGCTAGGGTGCGTTTGTTAGCGTTTTCTATGGCAATTCTTTCGTAACCGCTGGCTTTTTGGGCATCGGCTAGAATCAGGGATAGCGCTTCATTTACGGAGATCAGCCCGGTCTCGTCAATATCGGTACAGCTGGGTTTTGTATTAATCATTTACGTGTGCTTGGCCCAGATATGGGGATGCCATTGCCCATATAACTCAAAAAATATTCCAGATTGCGAAATTCAATGCTTTGTTCTGGTAAAGGTTCGGCTTTTATCTGCGTCAAGCATTCGGCAAAACGACGGTGTAAGCTGCCCATTTCACCCCACTTAAGACGATATGTCGGCCAGTTATTGGTATGCCCTAATGATGCGCTGAGGATTTCAGAACGTAATTTTTTACCTGCATTTTGCACATGACAGGTGGCGCAGGAAAAATTCAACTGCCCGTGGCGTTGATAGTAAAAGGCTTTGCCTTGTTCATAAGCAGCTAAGGCGCGTGGGTCGTTTTTGGGGATAACAATGTCGATGGGTTTGCCGCGTGAGGTAAATGCCAGATAGGCCAAAAGGCTAACCATATCGCTTTTTTCGTAAGACAATGTTGATTCATGTTGGCTGGATCGGCAGTCGTTAATCGTTTTGACTAAGGTGACAACTTCACCTTGGGCTTTGCTCCATTTTGGGTATTTGTTGGCTTTGATTAAGCTCTCTGGAAAACAGTCAGCATAATGTTTGCCGTTTGCGAACGGTTTGTTGAAAAGGCTTTTTCCTTGTTCGATGGCTGCTTCGTAAGGAGGAAATTCTTCGATAGCTAACCAGGATTGTCGGGCAATATCATCTATTGCGTAAACCCCGTTGGCGTAGTCCATAAGTTTTAGTTCGGGGAAGCGTTGCTGATAGTGCTTTCTGAACGCTATTTGGTCTTGCTCAGGCGTTGCATATAAAGGTAATGCCATTAAATAACTAATAATGATTAATAACAGTTTGTCAAACAAAGCAATTTTTATAATTAACCGACTATGTTTTAGGCGATTGGAAAGCACTTGAAAAACAATCATCACAAAATCTGATAAGGCCGTATTAAATAATCGTATGCTGTTCAGAATCTTTGTTCCCCAAATTATCAATCCAGTTGATGACGATCACATCTCCCGATTTGCCGCCTTTTAGCAAAAATGCAAAGTAAGGGTCTTTAGAAATGCCTGCGCCAATATTGCAAGTGGCGATGGTTTTACCATTATGGGTGACGGTCAGTACTTGAATGTAATGGGCAGGAATCAATTTGTTAGTCGTCTTGTCCTTGTTCCTGCCATGCTCCATTGGATGTGAAATCAAGGTGCGGATTTGGGTGTTGCCATCCAGCCGTTTGGTGCGTATTTTTATACTCGACATGTTAACCCCCGCAGCCGCCGATGGTGACTTTGACCTTTTTCTTGATGCTATAGCAGACTTTTTCACCTTCAGCGATGGCGAACACAAAGGAAGAACTGGCGATTTTTAACCGCGCTGACAGTAAAGATTCAAGTTCAGGCATTAACATAGCCTGGATTGCTAACGGTACGGGGTTTTGTTCGACAACGATGGCAATGTTTTTAATATCTTTAAGGCTGCTGGTCACAGTAACAGGCACTAATGCACCATTTTCCGCAATTTCAGGAATATTTAAGTCGATTTTATCGGTTTCAATAATAGGTTTGCCTTTAAGCAATTGCTTCATAGTTGCATCAAATGAGCTGGGGACAAAGTCTGCTGCTAGCCATTCTGCGTTTGCTAACGACGTTTCCAATAATGTTAACCCTGCCGCACTGTACACCAGTGATGTTTTTAGAAATTTTCTACGATTAACTTTCATAGCAATTCTTCCCCTGTTTCTCGAAAGGTTATTTTAAACCCCACAGATAGTCAACGACTTGGTCAATTTCGTCTTCGCTGATAATTTTGTGCTTCCCAAACGGTGGCATACTGGTTTCTGGGTTGAACTGGGTAGCATCCCAGATTTGTTCGCGCAGTTGTTGTTTATTCTTGAATCGGGTGGGTAAGTTTTTCAGTGTAGGACCAATATTGCCAGGAAACTCACCGTTTTCGATTTCATGACAAGCCAGACAATTACCTTTTTCGCGGCTAAAAGCGATTTGTTTGCCTGGGTTGAAGATTGATTTTGTTGTCTGTATCTGTGTCTGTGTCTGTGTAGATGTGGCACAGGATAGTAGCAGTAAAAAGGTAAAGCTGATGATGATTTTCATCGATATTGCTTAGTCTTTAAACAAGCATTGATAAGACAACGCCGCTGATTTCGGTTCGTGGTCAAACACACCTCCGATAACGGCCAATAAATCAGCACCTGCCGCCAGCAATTGACCGCCATTTTCCGGCAAGATGCCACCTATGGCAACAATGGGAAGATGAATTGCGGTTTTTGCTTGGCGTAAGGTATCCCGGTCTGCGGGTGCAGCTAAGGGTTTAGATGATGAAGGAAAGAATCGACCAAAAGCGACGTAAGTAGCTCCCAGTGCTTGTGCCGTCATTGCTCGGTCTACAGAGTTGTAGCAGGACACGCCAACGATAGCTGCATTCCCTAAGTGTTTCCTGGCTTCAATGATTTCGCCATCGTCTTTGCCAAGATGTACTCCATCGGCATTTGAGATGAGCGCAAGTCCTATATCATCATTAATGATAAGCGGCACGTCGTGTTGATGGCAAATTTTTACTAGCTCACGGGCAATATAAGCTGCATCTACTGGGTTTTTATCCCGATACTGGATGACACAAGCCCCTCCCTGAATGACAGCAGCCACGACTTCAAAAAGGGCATCGGTTGAGTTTGGTTTGTTTGAGTCTCTCTGGGTTTGGGTTATGGCGTAAAGACCACGGGCTGGAAACGGCTTCATACATCATCTACCCAATAAAAACGGTTTGGATTGTACTGACCTTTGCCCGTTTGGTAGGCGGCGTTTAAAGAATTCCAGGTGAATTCTTGAGCTTCGGAAATGGCTTGTACGGCATCCAAACCTTGCGCCAGTAAAGCCGCTATGCTGGCGGCGAGTGTGCAGCCGGAGCCGTGATAACTGTAAGGTAGGCGATTCCAGGAGTAGGTTTCTATTGCTTGTCCCGCATGGAATAGTCGGTTGCTGACTTCCGGTGTGGATTCATGGGAGCCGGTAATTAATACATACTTACAACCTTTTCCCAGTAGTTTCAACCCGCATTCGGTAAGATCATCTAACCCAGTTAGCCTACGGGCTTCTTCGCTATTGGGCGTTAATACGGTTGTATAAGGTAATAATAAGTCCTTGATTGCTTTGATTAGGTCTTCATTCGATAAGTCTGTGCCGCCGCCAGCAGCAAGTACTGGGTCGAAAACGACTGGAATATGTGGGTTTTGCTTGAGTATTGTGTGTACTGCCAAAACGGTTTCTGGATGACCGAGCAAACCAATCTTGATAACTTTGACGGGGATGTCCGCCATCAGAGTCGTTGCTTGGCTGATAATATTATCGGGATTTTGAGGAATAAGCTTTTTTACATTCTCAGTATCTTGCTCTGTTAACGTCGTTATGACACTGACAGCATGACACCGATGGCTAACAATTGTTTCGATGTCTGCCTGGACACCTGCACCGCCGCTGGGGTCGTGACCTGAAAAAGACAGGACGGCAGGGCGGTTTTGAATCATCCTGGTTATTTTGCGGACATCACTTCATCGAATACCAAAAAAGCAGGCAGCCTTCACCTTAACTGCTTTTTTTAGGCATTAAGGAGACCACTTTTTCGAACAACAATTTGGCTATCGCTAAAATCGATTGCCGTTTCATAATCAGCAAGTAACAGCCTAAACCGAGTAATAAGCCGTAAAAAAACTTAACCGTCGGGGTATCTGGTTGAGTAACCATTGCACTACCTGCCGAAGGTACGACTGCTGGTTTTTGTACAGCTACTTTGGAAGGCTCAAATTCGGCATTCAAGTCGGGGAGTCCCAAACTACGGAAAGCATCGTAATCTTGCCAGATGGGATATTTGCTCTTCCAGAAATTTTTGGTGAAATACGGTGTAAGGCTCATGCCGTGCGAAGCCGGAATGCCTTTATCATCAAGAAAGCCTTTGTAAACCACTAAGCTGATGTCACCACCTTCTCCGATACCATTGGTTGTGAACGCTTTTTCGACGTGGTCATGAAACATCCAGATGCCTTGACCAAAGCTATGCAAGCCATCGTCAACGCCGCTAAGTTCCAAGTCCATGCGTTGTGCCGGCACCATACCGTGAACATCACGAGTGATATAAGAGCTTGGGCCATTATCGACACCATCATAATGGGTGATTGTGGGTTTATGCCCGTGAATGTGCATAGCTAACGATTCGGTATGCCCATTTAAAACCCGCAGTTTGACTTTTTCATCTTTTACCATGTGGATCAGCGATTCACGTAAGGTATAAGGAAAAGATCGACCATTGAGCATGAAGTAATCATCCGTTGCATCGGTGATGTCATATTCGGTGTTCATGTGTTTGGCAATTAAGCGCGGATCATTGGCTGATCGTGCGACCACTTCATGCAATTCTTTGTCTACCGATTGATAATGTAAGTCATATTCCCTGGCGTATTTTTCTAAGACCGCTACCGAAGGGTGGCGTACTTGTCCTGCACCGACGTTAAAAGTTTGTACCCAATTGTTCGGGCGATTTTCTTCCACGACAAAAATGCCTTGCAAGCCCATAGGAATATGGACATGCGGTTGGACGTGGCAGTGGTAATACATCGTGCCAGCCTGACGGGGTTTAATCACGTAAGTCTTGGTTTCACCAGGCATGGTGTCCATGTTGCTGGTTTGTCCAACGCCATCGTTACCCATGCCGCTGTGATCCATAAACGGATGGTCGATGCCGTGCAGGTGGATAGAGTGAGGTAAATAGTGGGTGTTTTCCAAGACTATCCAAACGACATCATCTTGTTCAACACGAATAACGGGCGATGGCGCACGTAACAAGGGATTGGCGACGGGTTCGTACAGGCTACGGGTGGACATATCGCGCGTCTTTGGGGTAAATACCCAAAAGGTAGGTTGTATGCCGGGTGCAATATCGAAAGTTGTGATCGGTTCTTTAACGTCAGGGGAATGCCCATTGATTTCGACAACTTCCAGTTTGATGACGATTTTGTCGGGGTCACCATCTTTGTCTACGTCGTCAGACATGGTGATGGCATCCGATGCCAACTGGGTTGCCATCAATGTTTCCATAGAAATATTGTTGGTGCCTTTGACAAAAGCGGCAATATCTTCTGGCGCATCAGGGTCGCACAACAGTGATTCTTGAATTTGTACCCCATCAATAACCTGGGCTTTACGGGCTTCTGGAGAAATAAAGTTGGAACAGACGGCCTCAACAGGCCCTGTGTCAACCTTGGCCGACGGGGGCAAATCGGTAGCCGCAACGCTTACTGAGTGGACAAGTAGCAGGAGAACAATACCCCATAAGGTGTGGGGAAGCTTTTGTTGCATAGGTTTGCCTCGGAAAATCATTCTATTTAAGCCTGGTAATGCCCGAAAGGGACAGCGACAAATTATTTCTAGGCTATTTTATCCGAATATCAATAATATGAAAGTGTAGACTTGCTAAATGTAAGAACTCGCTTACTTGGGATTGCGATGATTTTGAACGAATACAACAATAGTTGACCGCGAAACAGGTTTTTGAACAGGTCACTGTGTGCACAAAAAAGCCAGGGTTTATTTGCTGACTCAACCTTTTGAGTGAACTTTAATGTTTTTCTGAAAAAACAGATTGTTACTTTAATAACAAATAGTTGTTTAATCTTCAGAGAGTGGCAATGCGAAGATTTTACGGTGCATATTAGGTAGCGGAACTACTCGTGAATCTAATTTACACAGGCTGTACATTTCATAAAGTTAGTTATTCAGGAAACAAGTAAGTGAATGCCACGAGGAGCGATTAGAAAAAAAATTCATTTCTGATCGGTTTTTTTGTATATAGCTTTGACACAACCCCTTGTCTCGTGTTAAAAATTACACCGTTGAAAATACTTCGACAACCTACTCACAGAATTTGTTGAGTTGCTCCCTCGTAAGAGGGGGGGATAAAAAAATATTAATAACTATAGAGGATTTTAAAATGGCTGAAGCACAAGAAAAAGATAACACCTGGGTATGGGTTGGTTTCGCAATCGCTTGTATCATTCTGTTGGTTGTAATGCTGAAGAAAGATGAAACTAAGCATTTGTCAAGTGGTGCTGTTGCCGCTAGTAACGCTGAAGTTGATGCTAAATTAGCACAAAAACATACATTGAAAGGCGCGAACGATACCGCTAAGTAAAGCTTTGTGTTTTAATGTTGCCCTTTAGGGTTAACCTATAGGGCAACATATTTAAATTTAGACCACCTGATTTTTCTCTCCAAGCTACATCTCTCTAATCCTCTTCACGTAACCTAGCTTTTATTTTGAAGCTGTCGGATTTCTTCTTCTAACGCTTTTACCCGTTTAATCAAATCCGGTAATTTGCTGATGGCAATTTGTTCTTTGTAGGCAGTTTTCTTGTCTTTTGCAGGACTCCCAAAGTATTGAGATCCCGCAGGTACGTCCCCTGCCACACCTGATCTTGCCATCACCACTGCACCTTGCCCTATAGTGACATGGTCGGCGATGCCAGAACTGCCTGCCAAAATCGCATAATCTTCAATAGTACAAGAACCTGAAACGCCAGTTAGACCGCACATGATGACGTGCTTGCCGACTTTATTGTTATGGCCGATTTGCACCAGATTATCTATTTTGCTGCCCATCCCAATAACAGTACTACCCAAAGCACCTCGGTCGATACAGGTATTGGCACCTACTTCAACATTATCTTCAATCACCACATTGCCCACTTGAGGCACTTTGTAGTGGGCATTATTTCTGAACTTATAGCCGAAGCCATCGGCACCGATTATTGCCCCAGAATGGATAGTCACATTGTTGCCGATAACGGTATCATCGTAAATTACGGCGTAAGGATGAATCCGGCAGTTTTGCCCTATGCTGACGTTGTTGCCAATGTAAGCACCCGCCAAAATTGCCGTGTTATCGCCGATGGTGGTGTGTTCACCTACGATTGCGTAAGAGCCGATAAACAACCCGTCACCTAATTTTACAGAGCTGTCGATAACGGCAAGATCAGCAATCTGATTTTGATATACTTTAGCCGGATGCAATAGTTCAACTGCTTTGATAAAGCACATTTCAGGATCGGCACAGATAAGTAAAGCGGTGTTTTCTGGAATGCCATCAACATGAAAACCTTCAGCAATAAAGCAAGCTGTAGCGGTCGAATCTTTGATATGTCTAGCATATTTGGCATTAGTCAACTGAGTAACTTGACCTTGATGAGCGCAAGTTATATCCGCCGCAGAATGGATGCTAGCCGACGGATCACCACCTTCAATTCGGGCATTGCAAAGGTCGGCGAGTTCTTTTAATGTAATTGGCATGTAGGTCTCTGATGTAATTTTTGTTCGTTGTCGAGCATTATCAAGTGTAGTTCGATTTAGTTTTCGGGTTTGTTTTTCAGCAAGTGAAATAATAAATTGACCGCCAATGCAATTAGCAACAGCAGAATGCCTAATGCTAAACCTAATTCAAAATAGCCTTTACCCGTTTCCATTGCAATAGCGGTTGTCATGGTGCGGGTAATGCCTTGAATATTGCCACCTAGCATCATTGCCGCGCCGACTTCGCCGATGGCGCGTCCGAACCCAGTAATGATCCCCGCACTGATGACGTAACGTAATTCGCTCAAGGTTAAAGCGATTTGTTGATGGGTTTTAGCACCCAAAATTTTTAGGGTAGTCAACATTCGCTTATCGGCAGAATCGACTGCCAGTAAAGTCATGTTCATGATAATGGGTAGAATCAGACAAGCTTCACCCAGGATAACAGCATCTTCGGTATAAAGTAGACCAAACTCTCCCAACAGCCCCTTTCGACTTAGCAACCCATAAAATATCAGACCGATCATCACGGTAGGCATTGCCATTAAGGTGTTGAGCGTGTGCCTGACCAGCGTTTTGCCGATAAAATCCTTTAACCCTACCCAAATTCCCAATAACACGCCCAGTAAACCTGAAAAAGCAGTGGCTATTAATGCGATTTTCAATGAAGTCCAAACTATTTCGTAAACATTCGGGTCGAATTTTAAAATAAGCTGAATGGCTACCGAAAGGGAATCCGAAAAATAAGCCATCACTCACTTAACCAATGACCGGATTTACCGCCTTCTTTTTCCAATAGCCGGACGGATTGAATCACCATACCGCGATCCATGCCCTTACACATATCGTAAATAGTCAGCAAAGCGATTTGGGTGGCGATCAACGCTTCCATTTCTACGCCTGTCTGCCCAGTGGTTTTGACCGTAGCTTGGCAGCGTACACGATTGTTATTAATTTCTGGAGTCAGATCAATTTCGACATGAGTGATGAAAATAGGATGACACAGCGGGATCAGTTCTGCTGTTTTCTTACAGGCCATAATGCCAGCAATACGCGCTATGGCAAAGACATCGCCTTTTTTGTGTCCCATTTCTGTAATCAGTTTCAAGGTTTCTGGCTGCATCGCAATATAACCTTCAGTGATTGCGATACGCTGAGTAACTGATTTCTCGCTAATATCGACGATATGGGCTTCACCCGCCTGATTAAAATGTGGTGTGTTGGTCATTTGTGAGTAGAATTTCCTTTTACAGCCGTTTAAGGCATCATAGTTTATGTGTTTATTGTGTGACCACGAGAATCTCCATGTCAATTAAAGTCCGTTATTTTGCAAGTTTGGGTGAACAAGTGGGTCGTTCTGAAAGTGAGTTGACGTTTTCGCAAGCCATGACGGTGCGAGACGTTTGGCAGCTCGATACCATAGAAAAATCCATTCCCGATAATGTTCTGGTAGCAATCAATATGGAATATGCCGATCTTGATATTCAAGTTCAAGATGGTGATGAAGTAGCCTTTTTCCCGCCCGTAACTGGAGGCTAAGGTGAAGGTAAAAATTTGTTCAGCAGCATTCAATCCCTGGCAAGAAATACAAGCTTATCAAGCGACATTGGCAACCTCAGCTAAATTCGGCGCGACCAGCATTTTCATAGGTACCATGCGGGATTATAACGAAGGTGACGCTGTTCAAAGCATGACCTTAGATTACTACCCCGGCATGACCGAAAAACAACTGGAGAAAATCCTTACCGATGCCGAGCAATGCTGGCAAATCATTGATGCTTACATCGTCCACCGTGTGGGAGAAATTAACCCAGACGACACCATTGTTTTAGTCGTCGTATGGTCGTCACATCGTGGTGATGCGTTCGATGCAAGTCGGTTTATCATGGAAGCCTTGAAATCGACCGCGCCGTTTTGGAAAAAAGAACTGTTGGAATCAGGTCAAACCCGTTGGGTGGAAAAGAATACCGATGGTTACCAAAAAATGTGAATCAATCCTTCCTATGGATTAAAGCAGCAGGCTTAAGGTTAACTCTGATTAAGTCCTTCGACAAGCTCACCACGAACGGTAAGGTGTTGATTCCGTTCGTGGTGAGCTTGCACCATTGGCACTTCTTCGGTCGTCGAACCATGAGCGGAATCAACTTGTTCAGAGATTCCCTAGAAGCAGTTACTACCAACCCACATAGAGAACCCGAATGCAAGGACATTTAAGAAAAATGCGCGTCAAACTGGACAAGCCAGTGCAATATGAATTGCTATTAAGCGATCAGGCTATGCCGCTGAATCCCGTAATCGGCAAGCCTATCAAGCTGACTTACACTGGCAAGATTTTTTGTGTGCATTGTGGGCGGGCGACGAAAAAAAGTTTTAACCAAGGCTATTGTTACCCGTGCTTTATCTCGCTCGCCCAGTGCGATATGTGCATCATGAAACCGGAGACCTGCCATTACGCCGCCGGAACCTGCCGCGAACCCGCTTGGGGTGAGTCCTTCTGTATGCAAACCCATTATGTTTATTTGGCGAATTCCAGCGGCATCAAAGTCGGCATTACCCGCGAGAACCAGATCCCAACCCGCTGGATAGACCAAGGCGCGGTGCAGGCTTTGCCCATTTTTAAAGTGAAATCTCGTTATATTTCCGGCTTGGTTGAAGTCGCAATCGCCAAGCACATCAGCGACAAAACCAGTTGGCAACAAATGCTCAAGAATAATGTCGAGCAAATCGACTTGGCCGCGAAACGCGATGAGTTGATGTCTATCTGCAAAACCGAATTGGCCGACATCACTCAATGCTTTGGTTCACAGGCTATTGAATGGCTGACCGATGAGAAAGCAGTCGAACTTCATTACCCCGTCATCCGTTATCCTGATAAGGTCAAATCCTTCAATTTAGATACCAACCCTATTGTTTCGGGTATCCTTGAAGGTATCAAAGGTCAGTATTTGTTGCTCAATACTGGCGTGATTAATCTGCGTAAATATTCTGGATATGAGCTTGATTTTTCTGAGTCTGATAAGGTTGATGAATTGTTGCAATGAGTAGCTTAATGGTATGGACTCCTCGCCTTCCCAACGGCATCGCGATGTGCCAAAGTGGGAGGGTAAAACCACCACTTAACAGAAGGCGAGGAATCCGAGATGAATACTACGACAATTGGTCTGGACATTGCAAAAAACATATTTCAGGTATACTTCTCAGCCGAACGGGGCATGTTGCCCCGTTCGTAGGGTTTAAGCGCGGTTCAAAACGAACCATCAGCAAAACGTGAGTGAGTTCAAAAACGATACCATCGGCAAAACGTAAGAACGGGGTAACATACCCCGCCACGCGGGACACCCGTCCCCGACCAGCATAATCATCTGCATATATGGTAACACTTTCCGCCTATTACAAGATTAAAACAACGACTCCCTTCATATCCTACGATAGTAGCATTTTCTATACTCGTAATCGCTGTAGTATTTATTTTATTACTTAACGATGTTGGTTCCTTTGGCGTAAAATCTAATGAACTTGGACTCATTGGTGTAAGATTTCCGGAAGAATCGAGTGCCAATATAAATACTAATTCATCTTTAACCAAACCCTCAATTGATTTGACCACATCGTCAGTCAATTTTAAATCATTTATATCATTACAAACTTGCATTTTCTTACTCCTTATTGGCATTATTTAGAAATTCAAAGAAATGCGTACAAACAACAAACGCTCAGGTATCAAATCCGTTGAACGCACTTCATTCATTATGAAGCTACGATCTCGGTATTTGAATTTTTTATCAAGCAAATTTTTGCCTTCAAGACTTATCATGCCATACTGCTTGGGAAGACGGTAACCAACAGATGCATCAAATAAGAAAAAATCACTGTTGACATTTTCTGAGCTAGATTCTGAAGTTTTTTTAGCTATTTGGTGAACAAATTGTCCGCCTATGTCGAAAAAAAATCCGCTAGCATCGTAAAATCGTACATTTAATGGGATATATGCTGTTTCTAAAGATTTTACATTGTCTACAGCTGGGCCTTTAAATTTTTCAAACCGTAATTCCGAACTAATAACCCAATTATCGTAAGGTAACCAATTGATATAAAATCTATAAAGCTCTTCTTTCCTCTTAAAAATGCTCGACTGATTATCAACTATAAATTGCGTTTTCAAATCCCTCACATATGCTTCAGCTCCACCAAAAATATTATTAGTTGGATTCACGTCTAGACCCAATCCGTATTGGGTAGTGCGAGTTCCATTAAAGTCATCAAAAAACTGATTAAATCCAGCAATCTGACTTGGTTGTAGGGTCTGGTTATTTATTATTGGTGCTCTTACGGATTGAAACCCAGCCATCCGTAAGTTAATAAATTTAAAGACCTGCCACTGTAATCCAAATTTTGGACTCAATTGGCTGATATTAAGCCTACTGGTTGTTGCGCTATCATTGTAATCATCGTAAGCTAACCCGACAGTAGTTTTTAAATTTTCTAACGGATTAATATGGGTATAAATATAACCAAAACTTTGATCAAGCTGTGAATCACCGCCTCCAGGCAAATTAACTCCGTTAATACCTATCTGATTGAATACCTCCGTTTTATAAATACCACCACCTAATTGCATATTGAGCCTACTCGAATGAAAAATATACTGAGATTCAAATTGATAATTTTTTGAGTTATCATTAGCAATGAGTATTAAGGACAGGTAAAGGCTGAGTGGCTATAGCTTCTTTTCTATCGGCATACATAAAAGAAAATAAAAAATCCGAATGCTGTTCCGGGGAATATTTACCTCCAAAGCGGTAGGTATCCTGCAGTAAATTTCTTCGGTAAGTGTTATCAAAGTTACTGACACTCCCCTTCATTTGAATATCGCCTTGTTCCGTTTCCCGATGCCGGTATTCAGCCTGTAGACTCAGTTGCGGTGAAACCTCATATTGGGTGAAAACATTGTACAAATTATGTTTTAGATCAGCATTAGACCGAAAACCATCGGTTTGATAATGCATTTGCCCTAAACTATACGCGAACTTATCATGAATGCCCGATACTGCTACCTCGTCGGCACGGGTATCATTTGAGCCATATAAACCTGTTGTCGTCAAACGATGTTGATTGCCTTCAAACAAACGGCTGTATTCATTAAAAGCAGTATCTGCAAAACCAGCACTTTTGGGTATGTTTAAGTCCGTATAAGCCAGTTGAGGCTGAATAGGATTGTAATTTAGTGGTTGTAATAATTGTGATTGCAGTACTTCACTAGCTCGAGACACTTCCTGACGTGGGCGGTAAAGATAACTATCTGCCAACAAGCGATGAGCGGAATGATTACTGGGATCAGTTGCCAAAGATGTTGTAGCTTTTTGACGCGCCACATCATCAAAGCCTAAATTTTTATAGATTCGTCCTAAACTCGCACTCCGAACTGCTTTATCTTCGTCCAACAACAACCTAGACCGATAAACCCCCCTGTTATCATTCAACTCAATCGCCTTTTGCATATCATGCAGGGCTTCCACGGGGCGGTTGGTGGTTTGTTTTAGGATGGCATCGTAGAAGTAAGGGGTGGGGTCTTGGGATCCATGTCTTTGGCGATTTCAAACTCTTTGCCGGCGTAGTCTTTGTTTCTGAGTTCGTAATAGGCTTTGCCGAGGTAACTTCTGATGACGGCGTTGTTGGGGTCGAGGTTGACGGCGGTTTCCAACTCGCTTTTGCCTGCTTCTAAGTCGCCTTGCCTGATTTTGGCGAGACCTAAGCCTAATCTTGCTAATGGGTCGGATGAATCGAGGGTTAAGGCTTGTTCAAAGGCTCGTTTTGCTTGTGCTATGTCGGTTTGGGCAAGGTCTGCAAAGCCTAGGATGGTTTGGGTGCGGGCGATCTTGGGGTTGAGTGTTTGGGCTTGTTGAGCGGATTTCAATGCGGCTTCGTGGTCGCCTTGGGATAGCTGTAGTTCAGATAATCTTGCCCATGCCAGGGCATTTTCGGGTGCTAGGCGGGTGGCAGCTTGGGTGGCTGTTAGGGCTGGTTCGAGTTTGAACAGTGCTTGATAGGCGTAGGATTGGGCTATTTTGGCAATGGCTGATTGTGGGTTGGCAGCAACGGCTTTGCTTGCCAGTTCCAATGCGGCTTGCTGGCGGTTTTTGGCGACGGCGATGATGGCTTGCAGGGCGAATGCATTGCTGTTGTTGGGTTCAAGCTG
>NZ_CBAROL010000013.1:0-72953 GCF_964779595.1 Methyloglobulus sp. | reverse complement strand
TTACGACAACCGACCGTTTAGGCTTGAGTTTATTGCGGTTTAAACGTAAACCTTGCAAGGATGTCGTCGTGTTGATTCCTGGTTTAACGGCTGCCAGCGACATGTTCATCATGCCGGAAAACTACAATCTCGTCAGTTATCTGCTGGATCATGGCTTTACTGACGTGTGGACTATGGATGGGCGCATCAGCAACCGCTATTATTACAATCTCCAGCGCAATAATTACAACGTGGATGACCTGGCCTTATACGACCATCCAGCAGCCATTGAAACCGTCCGCAAAGCCGTTGGGTCGGATGCGCGTATCCACGTTATCAGCCATTGCTTTGGCGCATTATCATTTGTGATGAGCTTATTTGGCAAAACCACTACTGGAGTGCGCTCCGTGATTGCCAATGGTGTAGGCTTGACACCGTGCGTCCCCTACCCTGCCAAAGTAAAGTTATTGTTAGGGCCATTTTTGACCGATTACGTGTTAGGGCTTGAGTACCTTAATCCTTACTGGCGACGTGAATCCGGTTTCGGTGCTGGCAAGGTACTGGCTAGAGTCATCTCCGCAATCCATCAAGAGTGCGATTCACCCGAATGCCACATGCTAAGTTTCATGTGGGGCTACGGCTTTCCTGTGTTGTATAAGCACGATAACCTACATGAAGTTACGCATAAAAGAGTGGGCGATTTGTTCGGTGGTGTAAGTGTCAATTACTATCGTCATGTCTTGAAAATGCTAAATGCAGGTAATACGGCAGTTAAATACAATCCCAAAGAACCAAAATACCGATCTTTACCCGACAACTATTTTGAACACGCAGCCAGTATTGAAACACCCGTGTTATTTGTTGCTGGGCAGGACAATCAACTTTTCCTTGATTCCAATATTGTGTGTTACGAACGCTTGCAAAAAATTGTACCAGACCGCCATCAACTGCATGTATTCCCTAAATACGGCCATGCCGATGTCATCATAGGCAAAAATGCCGACAAGGATATTTTTCCGCGATTTGTAGAGTTTTTGGAGCAAAATCGGAATTAAAAGCTCGTAAGGGATTCGGGTGCTTTCACTAAGCCTTGGCAACGCGTAAATGTGGTAAACGCAGTGAACCGCATCAATCGCGGGTAGTGGGTTAAACCTGTATTTTTTGATGAACTTATCGGCTTCATGTCTGTGAATTGAGTGTATTTTGGAGTAACAAACCTAGGTTTGTTACTCCGCCCTATCAATCAAGTTACAGGTTTAACCCACTACCCGCGAACGATGCGGTTCGTACCTCACCGCATTCTACATTACCGTATGTTACGGGTTGATAACACTCGCAATCTCGAGGTGATTTAGCTCCAACAATTGCACCAGCTCCGGCATCTAGATGAACGCTTGGAAGATTGGTATAACATACCCCATGACGCGTAATTGTATTAACATAATTACCATACAAACCTAGGTTTGTACTCCTAAGCAAACGCATCAAACATTTTGCAGTTTAATAACTGGCTTATTAGCACTAAGATATTCATAAACATTATGATATTACCTTTTATAATCAATAGTATACTTGTTGCTATCGCCGTGTTGATTCATTATGAGGCACTTAATTTTTTATCGACGCTGATCCCTAAGCTCAAGATAAAGCACCGCTTACGCGTTCTATTTGGTGTTTTTGGTGCGTTATTTGCCCATGTTATCGAAATCTGGTTATTTGCTTTTGCTTATTACTTCAGCATACGTTCAAAGTATTTCGGCTCTTTGGAAGGTGATTTCAATAACAGCCTGATGGATTGCAGCTACTTTTCGTTCACCACTTATACTTCATTAGGCTTCGGCGATATAGAACCGACTGGCGATATCCGGTTTTTGGCGGGTCTGGAAGCCCTTACTGGCTTAGTGTTAATCGGCTGGACGGCTTCTTTTATGTTCCTGGAGATGCAGAAATTGTGGCGGGAAAAATGATGCAACGTTTGCTGGTTAAGCAACTGTGGTCATAAAAGCAAGGTTTAGCACGACAGTTAATCGTCAGTAATCCATTTGTTATAGTGCAGGAGAAAATTATGTCTGAAATTTACGGTACACAACATCGAGCGATACAAGAATCATTTGGCACCAAAAACTTGGCTGATCGGGTCAATGACATAATCGTTGCAGAAGATATTGCCGATGACAGGAAAGGCTTTATTGAAACGCGGGACATGTTCTTTCTGACCACGATAGATCATCGGGGTTATCCCACCTGTTCTTACAAGGGCGGCAATCCTGGCTTTGTGAAAGTGCTGGACAGCAAAACACTGGCATTTCCCAGCTTTGACGGTAACGGCATGTTTCTCTCGATGGGCAATATTACGACCAACAACAAAATCGGGATGTTATTTATCGACTTCGAGACCCCGCACCGTATCCGAGTACACGGCACTGCCAGTATTGACCAGCACGATCCTTTATTCGCAGAATTTCATGATGCCCAATTGGTGGTTAGGGTTGCCATTACCGAAATCTTTGTCAACTGCCCCCGTTACATCCACAAATATCAACGCGTAGCCACATCAAAATATGTCCCGCAAAGCGATTGTGTAACACCCTCAGCGCAATGGAAACGGATTGATGCCGTTCAGGATGTCCTGCCGGAGTGCGATAAAAACATCGCAGAATCATCCGGCGGTATCATCACGCCAGAAGAATACGGTAACCTGCTGCTGAAGGGTGATGCCTAGCACTTTGTTTTGACAGCAGTGCTGGGTTACATTCAGCGATTTATATTGGCTTTCTCGCCATTAACAAACGTCCGATAGCTTCTGGGTGATCGCCCAAGTAATTCTGTAAAAACTGTTACATCACCCGTATTTCCGGCATTCAGCATGGTCAAAGTATCACTACACAAAGGGCTGGCAGGAATGAAATCGCCAATACGTGCAGAAACACCGACAAAGAATGCAGGAATGCTGATATGCAAGGCTTTGGAATGATGCAATTGTTGCCGATAGCTGTCTAACATGCCGCGCATATCGGTGGCTTCCAGACCAACGCAGCTTACGGTTTGGTTTTGGGCATCGGGATTGACAAGCCAACGATTGACGGCATCACAAATATCGTCGATATGGACGGGTTGCAGGCGTTGTTTGCCGCCAGCAGGTAAGGTATGTAAGGGTAATCCTGCCTGAAACCTAAACATTTTTGCACTTGCGCCGTCTTCGCCGTAGATCACGGAAGGTCGCAAGATTAACCACCTTATCTCGTCGGGTAATGCGTTAAGGAAGGCTTCCGGCGCACGGCGGGTTTGGAAATAAGGCGTTTCAATGCCCTTATCCACACCTAATGCGGAGACTTGCACGATGCGTTTAACCCCAGCTTCTTGGCAAGCCGAAAATAAGGCGATGGGGGTTTGTTCATGCAACAGTTTCATGGGTTGTTTGGTACTGTCGCGCAATACACCCACTGCATTAATTACGACATCAATTCCATCCAACTTTGGTAGCCAAGCTTCCTTGGTGGTGTCTTTGCAAAAGTCTACTTCAATATCATCAGGTTGGGAATATTTGCGAACGCCACGTATAACCGTGTGGCCTGCCGCCCGTAAGGTTGCTGTTAAATGGCGGCCAACAAAACCGGTTGCGCCGCAGATTAAGATTTTCATGATTTTCTCCGTAATTACCGAGGTCACTATCCCCTTCTCCCTGAGGGAGAGTGCTGCTATTTGATTCTAATCACCAATCGAACAACGTCCTTCACTACATAACTGACTGCGTTTGTCCGCCTTCCGTGCCGCATATTTGCTCCAAAGCCCAAACATCTCTGGCAAGCCAATCTTTGACAACGTGTAACGGTGCTTAACCACCCAAGGATAAAGTTTTTCAGCCAAAGGTTTGGTGAGCCTGCCGCCCCACAATTTTGCAATCGATGCCATGCCCACCGTTTGGTAAATTACTTCAAATGCTGCCACACCGACCAACCATTTGCCACTGGTATCCTGAGCATGAAGCCGATTCATCATCAGTGTTTTGGTGATGCCTTCTGCTTGAAATGGGCTATCATCAAATCCGTCATCAGAGCAATCAATAAAAGTCAATTGCTTATTGGTATCATGCAGTTTGATGTTCTGCATTTCGCTGTTGCACAAACGGCATGAGGCATCGTAATAAATGGTCAGTGGGTAAGTTGTGTTCATTTATTCTCCAGTATTGTCAGTTGTTTCAGTCATAACAGAAATTAATAAGCAAAAAGACCGTTATTTCAATAGGTTTAAAAAATCCTTAATTTTGCCGCCTAATTTCATCAGTTTCATTAAACAACTTGGGTCAAGCTTCAACATTTGATCGCCCCATTGCGACAAATTTTCCATAAACCCCAAGGCTTCCTTGATGCGTGCCTGGGCTTCTTTGTCTTCCTTGTCCAAATCAGGGCTTTCTAGGCAGTCCCGCAACACTGAAATCGTGGGATCAAATTCGCGTTCTTTGCGTTCTTTTACCACGATTTTAAACAATTGCCAGACATCGCTTGAAGTCGTGAAATGATCACGCCTGTCACCCATGATATGCACGACCTGGATCAAATTCCAATTCTGCAATTCTTTCAAGCTGTTGCTGACGTTGGAACGCGCCACGCCTAAGGTTTCCGTAATCTCATCCGCTGGCATGGGTTTTCCTACAAAGTAGAGCAAGGCATGGATTTGGGCAACCGTGCGGTTAACGCCCCATTTTGAACCCATTTCTCCCCAGTGGAGTACGAATCGTTGTGCGACAGGATTTAAGATCATGGCTAAATTATACAGTTTCTTTTATTTCTTTCAATACAGAAATAAAAGAAACTGCGTGGTTTTTTTGACTTTATCTCTCTTTAAGGTACGAATACTGATGCAACGGGATAACAAGTGATTCTATTTACATTTCATTTTTTGGTTTAATTGTTTATGAGATTACCCTCCTAACCAAGTGTCTCTAAGA
This sequence comes from Methyloglobulus sp., assembly GCF_964779595.1. NCBI lineage: Bacteria > Pseudomonadati > Pseudomonadota > Gammaproteobacteria > Methylococcales > Methylococcaceae > Methyloglobulus > Methyloglobulus sp. The sequence continues at coordinate 68,026 of NZ_CBAROL010000013.1, read as the reverse complement.
ATGAGCAGATTCTATATTTATCCATTTATAGGCAATACCTATTAAAGAATTATTAGGTCAGAGCTCAATAAAAACCCTATACTTCGGGTTAAATAATCACACGAGCGAAGCAAAAATGGCATGTCAACCTACTTTATAGGGCTATCGGTCACTTACCACGATTCCGCTTTGGCTATTGTTAGCGAAGACGGCGAGGTGTTGTTTGCCGAAGCGACAGAACGGTTTTTGCAAAATAAACGGGCACTCAATTGCGAACCTGACCAATTGTTTCGCATCCCTGAACTGCTGGCGCAGTATTGTCCTCGTCTCAAAAAGATCGTCATCGCCAGCAATTGGCGGAAAAAACGTCCCATTTACGAGAATGTCATCAAGAAATTAGGCTTTTTGTCCGCTTCTGGCTTATTGAAAACGGGCATCAAAAAACTGCATTCGCCGCTTACAAACAGTCAATTGCACCACATGATGGCCTGCCAGCGTAGCAGCATAGGCCGTGCCGGGCTGAATTTAGTGCGGATTATCCAAGAGTATCATCCCCATTGCGAAATCGAATTTAAGGATTACGACCACCACCTAACCCATGCAGCAATCGCTTGTTATGGCAGTCCATTCGAAGAAGCCGCTTGCGCCGTCATTGATTCTTACGGCGAACATGGCTCGATGGCTTTTTATCGTTATCGCAACCAAAAGCTCGAACAAATCCATGAAGCCAAAGGCCTAAGCAAAGCTAGCTTAGGTCTGTATTACATGAAAATCACTGAGTTATGCGGGTTTGACTGGCTTAAGGGTGAGGAATGGAAGGTCATGGGTTTGGCTTCTTACGGTAAGCTCAACCAAGAACTTTATGATTTATTAAGTGGCATTATTGAGGTAAACGGCTTTAACTGCGCCCATCCCACTGCAAAACTGTTCGAAAACATTGCCAAACTGAAAAAGTTTAAACAGCGTCCTGATAGCACCTTGGAAGAATTAGCTGAAGTGGCTTATACCGGACAGGTTTTCTTTGCTGATTTGGGCACCAAATTGCTGAATCATCTTAATGAAGTCACCCAATGCGAAAAGCTGACTTTGGCGGGTGGTTGTTCCTTGAATTCGTCGTTTAACGGGACGATCACCCAACGCACCGGATTCAAACAGGTGTACATCCCCCCTGCCCCTGCGGATGACGGCTGTGCTTTGGGTGCGGCCTGGTTGGCTTATCATGGAAGCTCTCCCCAAGTGCTTAACCCACCAAAACAGCTATTACCTTACACAGGATCGACAATCAAAGATGACGCTATCGAACGCCTGATAAGCTTCAACCACTCGCTCAACATCCGGCACTTGCCGGACAGCATCACCGCAGAAACCGCACAATTACTGGCAGATGGCAAGCTGGTCGGCTGGGTGCAAGGTCGCGCCGAATATGGCCCACGGGCGTTGGGCAACCGTTCCATACTCGCCGATCCACGAGATGTAAAGATGCAGGATTTAATCAACGAAAAGGTTAAGTTTCGGGAAATGTTCCGCCCGTTTGCACCTTCTATCCTGCATGAATACGCTGATGAATACTTCGAGGATTACCAGGAATCACCTTATATGGACAAAACGCTGAAAATCCGTAAAGCCATGCAAAGCAAAATCGCCGCCGTGTGTCATGTTGATGGAACTGGGCGGCTGCAAACGGTCAAAAGGGGATGGAATCCACGTTTTTACGAATTAATCCTACAGTTTCACCAACTCACCGAAGTCCCAGTACTGCTCAACACCAGCTTTAATATAATGGGCAAACCCCTAGTACATAGCCTGGAAGATGCTATTGCCATGTTTATGACGACTGGCTTGGATGTGCTGGTGGTCAATAACTATTTAATCTCCAAACCCCAATAATCCATGTATCAGAATGCGTTTAATCTTGCTTTGGAATCAACCTTAAAACCGGTTTTTTCAACATCGGCTGTGACGGCGGCAGCGCGAGATTATCCAGGCAATAGTCGTGACTTGTTTTATGCGTTGATCCATATCAGCGAACATTATGCAGTTTTGCCAAATGCATACCACTTTTTGAAGAGTAATTTTCAAGAAGCTCATCAAGAATATGCCGCATATTTCAGCGCAAAATACAGTCCAGCCAGTTTAGCTGCCTTACTTAAACGTACCTCGTCAGAACATCCCTACCCGTTGCCAACTACTGCCTTGAATGACTTTCTGGTGCAATATGCGCCGATTTATTTTACTGAACTGGGTTGGTTGGCGAGCATTACTCAAACAGTTACCAGCCAAACGCCTTTGGTTGTTGACTTGATGTCAGTGACCTTACGATTAACGGAAGACAAACAGGGTATCGCCGCCAGCAGGGAGATTTACCATGCCCATTTGCTGGCTGATGGTATTGATTTACCTTCCTTGCATACTTTGGCTTTCACAAAGCAAGCTGATGTTGGCGATGAAATTTTCGATTTTGCCGCTATTCAACTGGCGTTAGCACAGTTTCCTCGTGTGTTTCTCCCCGAAATCCTGGGCTTTAGCTTGTCTTATTGCCAAACTTTAAGTTTGCCTGAGCAGTTTTTTTCTGATGCTAACGAAACCATACTGCCCAATTTTATCACCTCCCGAAGTGATAAGCGCAAACAGGAACTGTCGCATATTACGGCTATTATCAAAACCTATCTTAGCGAATTTAACCAACAAGCCGACGATTTGTGGCAACGCATACAAACCGGATTCTGGCTGCATCAACAACAAATGGCAGTTTGTGACCACCGGATTACAACGCTGTTGCATACTGAGTTATCACCCAGGCAAGCCGTGGAAAAATTGCTGGCAAAGCTAATGCCGAATGCCATCGGGCATCACGGAAAAATCCGGCTAGGTAGCAGGACGCTGGATGAATGGTTTAAGGAAACGCCATTTAAAAGCGCAAATTTTCTCGCCAGTTTGTTGCATTCGCCCTATGTAGACCGTGCAAAACCTGAACACAGCAAGTTGCTGCAACTGTTTGAATTTAATGGCCCGATGTTTGGCATACTGGATAACAACGGGAAAACCGTCCTCAAGGATTGGCTGTTATCCGAACTGAATCCCGGCTTGGCGCAAGGCAAAAAGCATAAAACGGCTAACTACAAAGTTGGCTTAAAGAGCATTTCCAGTGATACCGCACCCAAACAGTCCACAACGGACAGTCAGGTAGAACACAGCGACACAGCACAAGAAAATTATGCCAAACTCAGCAACCGCGAGCTGTACTTCTATATGGTCAACAATGACTTGTACCCAGAAGTCTTACCGACTGCGAAACTCAAGGTAAAACGTGTTTTGGTTTGGGCGAAAGTTTTCAATCGTTTACCTTTCCACCTCTACTCGCACCAAGCTTTTGAGGATTACATCAAGTCGATCTACCAACACGAAGTCGCTATTTATAAACCATTAAGTAAAAATCCTAAACTATCCAAAAATGCTTACGTGTGGGGTATCGAGCAGTTTGCACCGACAATATTAACCGACGGCAGTTGGCTACAGGGCATCCAGCAACTCGATTACTATCCCAGTCATGTGATTGGCGAGTTGTTACACAAGATTTACCAAGATGAAATCGGCAATGGCATCCTAGTACAAAATCATCCCCATATTTACCAGGAACTACTAGCCAGTTTAGACATCAAACTGCCGCCAATTTATACCAAGGACTTCGTTAACCATACCGGTTTTATCAATAGCGCGTTTGATATTCCGGTGTACCTGATGGCTATTTCCAAATTCCCCAGCGCGTTCCTGCCGGAATTGTTGGGCTTGAATATGGCGATAGAAATCAGCGGTCTGGGCAAGGTTTATTTGCGTTTATCGGAAGAACTTAAGTTTTGGGGCATTAACTCCGCCATCGTTGATGTCCACACATCCATAGATAACCTGTCATCAGGGCATTCGGCATTGGCTATTAAGGCAATACAAACCTACCTTGATGAAGTCACCGCTTGTTACGGCGAGGAAATCATGCAAACCCATTGGCGGCGCATTTATACGGGCTATTGTTCCTTACAAACCGCCAGCAAACGCTTTAAATTTTCACTTATCGGGCAGTATTTGCTGAAGCGTCCAAGTGCTAATAACCAAAACTAGAAGGCACTATTTATGTTGATAAACTCTCTTTCTATCATTATTGTGATCCTGTAATGTTGAAAGCATTTAACCATTTGCTCTGCTTTATCCTACCAGTGTGTACTTGCTTGTTTTTGGTGACTGGTTTGCACGGTATCGTCGGTGCTATTGCGTGGACCATCCCGTTCTGGTTGGTGCTATTGGCAGATTGGCGCAGCCCAGCTTTTAAGCCTGAAGGTATGCCGAAATACCCACAAAAATTCTACGACAGCATTTTGTATACGCTGACATTGTTACAATTGGCAAACATCCTGTTTATGCTGACTTATGTCAGCCAATTGCGTTGGGAATCCACTGACGACATCGCCGTCAGCTTGGTTAATCTGGTTGCCGTCCGCTTTTTGGTTGGCACAAGCTCAGGCACATCGGGAATTGTAGTCGCTCACGAACTCATCCACCGTCCACAAATTGCACTGCAATTACTCGGTCGATTATTGTTGTGTACTGTATGTTATGAACATTTTGTAATCGCCCACAAACGCGGTCATCACCTTAATTTAGGCTTGCCAGAAGACATCGCCACCGCAAAACTGAGCGAAAACTTTAAAGCTTATTGGCGACGGGTTTATGTGGGCTATTTACGTTATGCGTGGCGATCAGAACAAGAACGATTGGCACTGGAAACTAAAAGACCAGGATTTATTCAGACAATCCTACAAAACCAAGTCCTACACGGTTTGCTCATTGAGTTTGCCTTGCTGATGTTTGTTGTGATGTATTTTGGCTGGCTGGCGGCTTTCATGTTTCTGTACCAAGCTATCGCTGCCGTCCGTATCTTGGAAGCCGTCAATTACTTTCAACATTGGGGACTAGAGGACGGGCAATTCGGCCTTACGTATGGCTGGGTAACGCCGTCTTGGGTCAGCCGTTGCGCCTTAATCGGCTTGTCTAACCATATCGGGCATCATGAAGACGAAAGTAAACAGTTCCATGAAATCGCTTATTCCGAGCAAGGACCTAAATTGCCTTGCGGTTATTTTGTGATGAATTTGTGGGTCAAGCTCAATAATGCTTCATATCAAAAAATGGCTATTCTTGAATTGGAAAAATTCCATCGCTCACAGCTTTAGCTGAATAACAAACGAAAGTGGCATTTTGAACACCTAACACAATTAAAAGCCAAGCCATTACTTCCGGTATTTTTTGTCCAGATCCTTAAGATGCTGTAATTTCTCACTTATTTTGATTTCCAGCCCTCGGTTCACCGGCTCGTAATAATGGCTTCCGATTAATTCATCGGGAAAATAATTCTCCCCTGCTGCATAGGCTTCAGACTCATGATGGGCATATCGGTATTCTTTACCGTAATCCAGCGATTTCATGAGTTTTGTGGGTGCATTCCTTAAGTGTACTGGTACGGGTAAGCTGCCGTGTTGTTTGGCTGCGCCCATAGCGGCATTGTAAGCTATATATACGGCATTGCTTTTAGGCGCACAAGCCAAGTAGACGATGGCTTGGGCCAAACTCAGTTCGCCTTCGGGACTTCCAAGACGTTCTTGCGCTTCCCAGGCATTGATGGCTATCTGTAAGGCTCGTGGATCGGCATTGCCTATATCTTCGGATGCCATCCTGACAATTCTTCTGGCTAAATAGGACAAGTCACAACCGCCATCCATCATCCGACACAGCCAATAGAGCGCAGCGTCCGGTGAACTGCCACGCACGGACTTATGTAAGGCGGAAATCTGATTATAAAATTCTTCACCTTGGTTATCAAAACGCCTGATTCCGCCCGAAAGCACTTCGGTAGCACAGGTTTCAGTTATCTCACGTTCGCCGTGCGCTAAAGCCAGTTCAGCAGCAATTTCCAGAAGATTCAGCAATCGCCTGGCATCGCCATCTGCGGCTAGTGCAAATTGCTGTTTGATGGGATCGGCAATTGTTATTTCCAAAGCACCCAGCCCTCTGGCTTTATCACTGAGAGCTTGCTCCAAAACGACCAATAGATCGTCGCTAGTCAGTGCATTAAGCACATAAACACGGGCGCGTGACAACAAGGCGTTGTTTAGCGCAAACGAGGGGTTTTCTGTGGTCGCGCCGACAAAATAAAACGTACCGTCTTCCACATGCGGCAGGAAAGCATCTTGTTGAGATTTGTTAAACCGATGCACTTCATCCACAAACAACACGGTTGGTCTGTGCTGCTCTTTTTGGATTTGTTTGGCAAGGACGACTGCATCTCGGATGTCTTTAACGCCTGCAAGCACGGCAGAAATGGGGATAAATTCTGCATCGGAATGTTGGGCGATGAGCCGTGCCAAGGTGGTTTTTCCTGTACCCGGTGGCCCCCAAAAAACCATAGAATGTAGATGACCTGATTTGATGGCCTCGTACAGCGGCTTACCTGGCTTTAAAATATGGTGTTGCCCGATATATTCATCCAATTGTTTTGGACGCATTCGGTCGGCTAGGGGTTTTGTTAAGTCATCATTCATAGCTACCAAACTAATACATTGAAATCTAGCTAAATCTATCTCTGTCGATTAGTTATCATTAAAAACATCCGCCCCTTTAGGTGGCTTAAATTCAAATAAAGTCTGTTTGAGCGGTGCATTGACGATGACATTGGAAAAATAAATGCGTGTTAGCTGACCGAAGTTATCGCTTAATTCCATACCCGCCAATGTGCCTTTCGACAACCCAATTAACACGTATTTAAAGCTGCTATCCTGGCTTTTGGGCAATAGCTTAACCCATTGCATATCACCATCAACCCCCTGCCCTTCCATGGTGTAATTGTCATCCAAAGAGACATCGCCGCTTAACAATAATGCCGGGGTCGAACCTAACGATTCATCGACTTTTTTTACGGTAACTTGTTCAAGATCAGTATCGTAAAACCAGACCTTGCCAGCATTAGACACGATTTCTTGCAGAAAAGGTTTTTTGTAATCCCAACGAAACTTGCCTGGTCTTTGTAAGTAAAACTCGCCATAACTGGTCTGGGTTGGATTGCCGGCTTCATTAATCAATACCTGCTTAAAGTCGGCGGAAAGCGATTTTGAAATTTTCAAAAATATCTTTAATTGTGTAACTGGCTCAGTTTTTTCTAGGCTTTTTGCCTGAGATTTCGCCTCACAAAAACCCGTCATTACCAGTAAACACAGCCCAATCATGGTTAATACATTAATTTTTTTCATAGTTTTCTCGACTGTTAAAGGTTATTCGGTAAATAAATCATCAAACCAGGATTTATCCTGCTCTATAATGGTCTGTCCACAAGTTGAATAGGCTGTCGGTGCTGATCCTGGAAAATAAGGGTATTCTTTTGCACCTCGACAGGCTTTGTTCGCCAACAAACCGTTACCGGAATCCACCCAGGCAGTCGTTATATTATCAGGAGGAATGAGTGTAACTGGCTGTTTTGAAATTTGTTTCATCAACGCAATCCAAACTTGCAACGCACCGGTTGAACCTGTCAACCCAATGGGTTTGTTATCATCCCGCCCCAACCAGACGACCGATAAATAATCCCCCGTATAACCAGCAAACCAGCTATCTTTAGCATCGTTGGTCGTGCCAGTTTTGCCAATTAAGCCATAATCTTTGGGAAATTCGTCATAAGCCGAATGCCCTGTACCTTGGTGCATAACCTCTTGCATCATGGTGTTTATGATATAAGTCGCAGAGGGATCGACCGCTTGCCGAACGATAAAAGGATAACTTTGCAGTTGTTTGCCACCTTCGGCGACCACTGCCCGAATGCCGCGAAGTGGTGTTAAAAAGCCATCGCCAGCCAAGGTTTGGTACATTTGCGTGACTTCAATAGGCGTTAGTGATGATGCACCCAGTAATAATGAGGGAAATAGTTCAAGTTCGCGGGTGATACCCATTTCTTTTAACGTTTTTGCCGTTCTGGCAACTCCAATATCCAGCCCCACCCTTACCGTTGCCAAATTATAGGATTTGGTTAAAGCCGTGAGTAACGAGACATTGCCGTGCTCTCTATGATCGTAATTTTTAGGACTCCAACTCGTACCATTGGGTAAATTAACAGTAATATCACTATCACTAACACGCGTTGTGATCGTATATTTGTCTGGGTATTGCAGGGCTGTCAAATACACTGCTGGCTTTATCAGCGATCCTATCGGGCGTAACGCATCCAGGGCGCGATTGAAACCGGATGCTTGCTCTTCGCGTGCACTGGCTAAGGCGGCAATTTCGCCGCTGTCCCTACGGGTCACCACCACCGCCGTTTCAAGCGCTTTAGCACGAGACGATTTCTCTAACTGATTTAATTTTTTACTGATTGTCTGTTCAAGTGTGTCCTGAATTTGGGTATCTAGCGTAGTGAAAATCCGCAGACCATCAGAAGTGAGGTCTTTTTCTTGATATTCCTGTTTTAGCTGACGTTTGATTAAATCAAGAAACCCTGGATAGCGATTTTTTGCCGTATGTGAACGCGGCAAAATCACGAGCGATTTCTGCTTTGCCTGAGTTGCTTGCGCTACGGTGATATAATCTTGACTCGCCATCTCATCTAGCACCAGATTACGCCGCTCGACTGCACGTTGCGGATATCGTCTTGGATCATACTGGGAAGGGCCTCTAACTAATGCCACTAGGGTTGCGACTTGATCCAAACTGAGATCTCTTAGGGCTGTGCCAAAATAGAATTCACTCGCCAGTCCAAAACCGTGTACCGCACTGCCTCCATCTTGCCCCAGGTAAATTTCATTCAAGTAAGCTTCCAGAATTTCATGTTTGCTGAAACGAAATTCTAAAATTAGCGCCATAAACACTTCTTGGATCTTACGCCAGAGCTTGCGTTCAGAAGTCAGATAGAAGTTTTTTGCCAATTGCTGAGTAATGGTACTGCCACCTTGCACTAGGCCATGCGCTTTAATATCAGCCATGATAGCTCTGGCTATGCCGCGAAAAGAAATGCCGATGTGATTGTAGAAATTTCGATCTTCTGAAGCCAGCAAGCCTTTGATGAGAATATCTGGGGTTTCATCCAGCTTGATTAATATGCGATCTTCTTTGATAGCGGGGTAGAAACTGCCAATTTGCACAGGATCCATGCGTACGATAGGCATTTCTTTTGCTTCAGCTAAATCCATTACATTGGCGATGGCGGATTCGCTAAACTTAACAGTTAACATCCTGCTGGGTTCGCGGGAATCCCAGAAGTCAAACGCACGGGTTTTTAAGACTATTTGCAGGTCTTTTTTAGCATAAGAACCTTCCGCTTTTAATTGCTTGTCTTGATGGTAATTTAGGCGTTGCAATAACTCCTCAAACTTTTCAAGAGTCAGGTTTTGCCCTGCGTATAGCTCAAGCGGACTGGCAAAAACACGGGCAGGAATAGCCCAGCGTTTGCCTTCAAATTGTTCCCTTACGTTAGAATCGAGATAGCCTAGAAAGCAGAATAGCAAAAATGCACCCGCAACAAAAACCCGCAACACAACATTCCTAAACCAGTGTGACTTGGGTTTGCTCGGCTTTTTTTTGGCAACATATCTGGTATTACGTTGTGGTGTTTTTTCTGCCATAGTTCCCGATTGTCGCTTTCAATATCTTGATGATTGGGTGCTGTATTGCCTTATTATACTGAATTCAAACTTGCTGATTGAGCTGATCTGTAGCTTACCCATTTCAGGTGAATACAGAATGAACACGTTTAAAATAGCATTTTGTTTTGGCGGTTATGATAAGTTATCTAGGGTTTATGGTTACTTAAGATTCAGCTAGAGATAAAACTATTTTTCCGGTCGTATGTCCTGCTTCAATCAAACGATGTGCTTTAGCTGCTTGTTGCAAGGGAAATTCTTGACCTATATGCGGTTTTAGCAGGCCATCGTCTATCCAAAGCGCACATTGTTCCAGTATTTTGACGTGTTTGTCTCTGGCTTCATCCAGGTCTCTGAGCATCGGCGTTAACATGAGTTCAAAACCGATCATCAAGTTACGTATTCTGGCTTCGGTTAAATCTACATTTTCCACCGCCAATAAAGTGATTATTCGTCCGAAATGTGCCGTTGCGTTGATACTTTCTTTAAATACCGATGACCCAACTGTATCAAAAACCAAATCTGTACCCCTGCCTTCCGTCAGGCTTAACACCTTGCTTACAACGTCATCACGCGAATATACGACCACCTCATCAGCACCTAACACCCTGACAAAATCGGCTTTTTCTTCGCTGCTTACGGTTGTTATAACCCTGGCTCCCTTGAGTTTTGCCAACTGGATAGCGACATGACCGACCCCGCCAGCACCTGCGTGAATAAGCACGGTCTGCCCTTGTTGCAAACCACCGCGATCATAAAGGCCGCCCCATGCAGTAATCAACACCAAAGGCAAGGCAGCGGCTTCTGCGAACGACAGGTTGTTAGGCATCAAGCTGACCCAACGTTCATCAAGCACGTTATATTCGGCATAATTGCCCTGCTCCCGACCCAAACCGCCATGACAAAACCAGACTTTATCGCCCAGTTTAAACTTGCTTGCCAATAATCCGGTCTCAACCACTATTCCAGCACCATCACAACCCAACACCGTAGGTAAAGGCAGGTCGTAAAAAATGCCATTCCGCCTGATTTTGGTGTCAACAGGATTAATCCCAGCCGCAGCGAGCTTAACCTTGATGTGCGTGGGTTTTGTTATTTGGGGTTCAGGAATATCCTGATATTGGAGGACATCGGGACTGCCTGTCGCTGTCATGACGATTGCTTTCATGGTGTGTTGCCTGTCTGCTGTGTTGAATTTAACATTAGGAAGATTACGCTAAACATCACTCACCCATTGCTGCCGATAATCTTGATAAGTATGCTGTTTTATAAGCCTTATCTGTTCGCCATTGGTCATATAAATATCAGGCAGATTATACCCATTAAACTGATTGGCTTTAACCAAGCTGTAAGCACCAAGGTTTTTAAAAACAAGCTTATCACCTATTAACACTGGTTGATTAAAGCGGTATTCTCCAAAAATATCACCTGCCAGGCACGTACTGCCTGCCAATATAACCGGATATGTTCCCTCTGGATCATGTTCGGCTAATTCCGGTTGGCGTTGATATTCAAATACTTGGGGATTGTGATTGACGGAGGTATCTAATATTGCAATTGCTTTACCATCGCTGTTAAAGCAATCAAGTACAGTAGCCAGTAAATAACCCGCCTTACCTACAATGGCATTGCCGGGTTCGATAATGACATCTACATCAAATTTCTGTTTTAACTGGGTCGCCTGCTCGATAAAGCCGCTGTTATCAGCAATTTGATCGAACAAATAGCCGCCGCCCAGATTCAGCCAATCAAGGTTAGCTAACTGATTACCCATTAGCTGTCGTAGCTTATCCATAGTTTGCAGCAGTGGCGCATAATCCGGCGCAGAAAAAACAGTATGAAAATGCAAGCCTTTAATTTTATTTACAATATCAGAGTTTAGAACCTCACTAATATCTGCGCCCAATTTTGAATATTGCCTACAAGGGTCGTAACGATCATCCTCCGTAAATGAGAGTTTCGGATTAATCCTAAGACCAATTGATGCTTGCTTTGGGTCAACGCTTGCTAATCGCCGGAATTGGCTAAGGGAATTTGCACTGATGTGTGTGCAAAGTGAAGTCAATTCAGCCATTTCATCTGACCTGATTCCCGGTGTCGTAAGATGAATGCTGCCCTGCCCTGCCAGGATTTCATCAGCCAGTAGGGCTTCAAACAATGAACTCACCGAAAAACCATCGATATAAGGTTTTGCCAGTTTCATAACCGCTGATAAAGGTAAAGATTTTATGGAATACAATACCTTACAACCACTACGTTCCCGAAGCATTGCCAATGCCTTCAAAGCCTTAAGCACCTCAGCTTCATCCACCACAAACGCAGGTGAACTAGGAACGCTGTCTTTTAAAGCCTGAATATTCATTATTAAAACGTATCGCCTTATACAACATGAAAACTGCGCTGGATAATACACGGAATTGGTGTGAAAGCGAGTGGGAATAACATTTGACGGATAGTTTCACAAGGTCTCTAGCTTTGAAAAATAGCGGCTTGTTCAGCTATAGTTAATAATCATGGGGTAAATTGACAACCAGTAACCACTGCTTAGTATCTTGTTTTGGGCTACACTAAACTTGAGATAAGGCTGTTTATCCCCAAGAAAACAAATAACCCTTTGATTTTTCATTTACTTACTACTTAGAGAACGCACCATGATAAACAAAAAATTATTAGCGATAAGCATAAGTTCAGTATTGTTAACGGCTTGTGTAACCGATCCTTACACAGGTCAATCCACTATCGGCAACACTGCCAAAGGAGCCGGTATCGGCGCTGTTTTAGGCGGCGCAACCGGCACGGCATTTGGTGGTAATGACCTTAAAAATGCTGGCTGGGGCGCGCTAGCAGGTGGTGCAGTCGGCGCAGCGGTCGGCGCGTATATGGATCATCAACAACAAGCCATGCAACAATCGCTGAAAGGTACGGGTATTGAAGTGCAACGGACGGCTGAAAACACCCTTAACCTAACCATGCCCAGCAGCATTACATTTGGCTTTAATTCTGCCCAATTAACGCCTGACGCACAAAATGCGCTGAATTCAGTAGCGAACGTATTGAATCAATATCCTGCCTCGACCATCAATGTCACAGGACATACAGACGACATCGGTAGCGATAGCTATAATCAGAAATTATCCGAGCAACGTGCATCTAGTGTTGCGGGTTATTTGTCTCAGCATAACGTGAATTCTAGCCGCCTCGCCCAGCAAGGTATGGGTGAACGTATGCCTAAATTCCCAAATACCGACGAAAACAATCGCGGACAAAATCGCCGTGTAGAATTGGCGATTGTCGCCAATAATAATGCCGGAGCAACTCAAGGTGGTCAGCAAGGCGCACCCCAACAACAAGGCTATCCTCAGCAGCAGGGATACCCACAGCAGCAACAGCAACAACCGCAGAGTTATCCCCAACAACAGCAACAGGGGTATCCACAGCAACAACAAAGCTATCCGCAACAACAAGGCTACCCTCAGCAGCAGGGCTATCCTCAGCAACAAAGTTATCCACAACAAGGGTATCCTCAGCAGAACTACCCACAACAGGGTTATCCACGCTAACGGCTAGTTTTGACATTAGGAGTGCGTAAATAATAACTTACGCACTCCTTACTATCCGCCGCTTTTCCACATCCAAAAATAATTGCTACATAACCTGATAGCTTCCGCATTTGAGGTTTCATCTTCTGCTTTCAAATCTGTCGTATACACAGCAAAATATTGCTTTACAGTGACCTGATTAAAGTCCCACAATATTCGTTTTTTATTCACTTTGGACATGGCAATCGAAACACTACAAGCTCCCGCAAGCCCCGCAAAATCTGAATCTGCGGTTGACAAAAACCCAGAATCACTAGCACCTCTCGACATCGAAGAATTTGATGCCTCTGCCGGTGAAGACGATTTAGCTTTGCCTCCAGAAAACGATCTGACAAATAACAAAGTAGCCGTCCGCCGTAAAATCGAATTGTACTGGGAAAAAAAACGCTTACAGGAGCAACTGGGCGATTTCGGTGAGATAGATTTTGATTTTTAAGGCTGTTTCTTCACTAGTCATTCAACAATTTCCACGGCAAAATCCAATATGACCGCCACCCAAGAAATCACCCTCTTCCATTCGCCCAATACCCGCTCCACTGGCGTACTCATCCTGCTCGAAGAACTCGGTGCTAAATACCAATTGCATGTCCTCAACATGAAAGCAGGCGAGCAACGCAAAGCGGAATACCTGGCGATTAATCCGATGGGGAAAGTGCCAGCAATAAAACATGGTGATGCTATCATTACCGAGCAAGTGGCGGTGTTCTTATATCTTGCTGATTTATATCCAGAAGCTGGTCTCGCGCCGCTAATTGGCGATCCCCTGCGTGGGCCTTACCTGCGCTGGATGGTGTTTTATGGCTCATGCTTTGAGCCAGCACTTATGGATCGTTCGCAAAATCGGAAACCTGCACCGCAATCAACGTCACCGTACGGTGATTTTGACACTATGTTCAAAACCCTGACCGGTCAACTCGGCAAAGGTGAGTATCTTTTAGGCGACAAGTTTACCGCTGCCGATGTGCTGTGGGGTACAGCACTGACCTGGGTAACACTATTTAAGCTGGTGCCGATCTCGCCAACCATCCAAGCTTACATTGACAGAGTTAATACACGCCCTTCTGTAGTGTGGGTAAGGGAGAAAAATGCGGAACTGGTCGCCACCCAGGGTTAATCCAGTAAAGCTCAAGCGTCATCTTATTGCTTTTTCTTCTGCCATAACTGGCGGATGTCATCGACCATCACATACAACGACGATATCAAGATGTGATAACCGCATTCAATCGGCTTAACTGCACTCTTTAAGCATAGATTTTGTTTTGTGCTAACCTTAATTACATTACTTTAAAGCCAATCTAACTCCACAATGGAGCAGTATAAACTGCCTTAATGATCCACACTGATGACCACCATCCCCATGTATTGCTCATAGACGACGACCAAACCTTGCATTTGTGGGCGCACCGTAATCTTTCTGAGACTGAATTTACGTTAACCTCTTGTTTTGGTGGCAAAGAAGGTATAGATGCCTTCATGGAATATGCGCCGACTATTGTCATCATCGACATAGAAATGCCTGAAATGGATGGCTTTGCAACCTGCGCGGCAATACGCAGCTTGCCGAATGGCAAAAATATCCCCGTGGTAATGATGACGGTAACGGAAGATGCCGAAAAAATAGCCCACGCGTATGCCTCGGGTGCGACCGATTTTGTAGTAAAACCCATCAATTGGAAGGTGCTGACCCAACGCTTGCGGTACATGGTAAAAGCCAGTCGCAATATTTATAAGCTCGAACAAAGCGAACTGCGGCTTACAAAAGCCAAAAAAATGGCACACTTAGGCTATTGGGAATGGCAAATCGACAGCAATATCTCGTATTGGTCGGATGAGTTTTACGACATGATCGGGCTTCGTAAGGAGCATTTCATCCCTGATAACCTCAGCTACAAAGATTATATCCTTGAGGCGGATAAAGCGTATGTCGTTGAGCAGTTACAGAATGTTATTAAAACCAAACAACCGACCACTTTTGAATGTCGTGTTGTTACCGCAACCAGTCAACAACGCTTCATCTCACAACACATTGAACCTGTTGAGGATCATAAAGGTAACTTAATCAGCCTGATAGGCACCGTTCAAGACATAACAGAACGTAAAGAACAAGAAAACAAAATCCGCCATCTGGCTTATTACGATGAAGTTACCCAGCTACCTAACCGAGTATTCTTCCTAAAGTTTTTAGCGAAAACCCTGGAGCTGTCACAACGGAACAACCGTAATTTTGCGGTTTTGTTTTTAGACCTAGACGGCTTTAAAGGCGTTAATGACACCTACGGACATCAAGCTGGTGACCAGCTTTTACTGGAAATATCCAAGCGTTTGACGGAAGGCTTACGATGCTCTGACTTAGCCTCACGGTATTTCGACCACTTTGACCACAAAGTTGATGTCGCCCGTTTAGGTGGTGATGAATTTACCATACTGCTCAATGAATTAACCCGTCCTGAAGATGCCGCCACCGTAGCAGAGCGGATTCAACGCTGGATTACTGAACCGGTGGCATTGGGAGATCGGCTGATTCATATCGGTGTAAGCATAGGCATTGCGGTGTACCCATACGATGGTGAAGATGCCGATACCTTGCTAAAAAACGCCGATATTGCCATGTATCATGCCAAAAAACTGGGCAAAGGTAATTACCAGTTTTTCCATGAAGCGATGGCGATCAAAGCCAAAAAACGGCTGGAAATGGAAACCTATATGCACCATGCCGTTGCCAAAAACGAGTTGCGCTTACATTATCAGCCGGTTGTCGATGTAACAACCGGTCAACTTATTGGCGCAGAAGCACTACTCCGTTGGGAAAGCCCACAACTGGGGTTTTTGCCACCCAATGATTTTATTTCCTTAGCAGAAGAAAACGGCATGATTAATCCATTTGGCGAATGGGCAATCCGCGAGACCTGCCGCCAATATCAAGTCTGGAAACAACAGGGCATGGGCGACTTGACCATTGCCATTAACCTGAGCAGCCTACAATTTAATCAATCTTCCTTTGTTGCTATGGTCGCCGGAATCATCAACGAATATGAGGTAAATCCCGCCTTTTTGACGTTTGAATTAACAGAAAGCATGATTATGGCTGACACCGACAATATGTTGGCTAAACTCAACGCATTGAAAAGCTTAGGTGTAAAGCTGGCGATAGATGATTTTGGCACGGGTTACTCATCGTTACGTTATCTCAATCGGTTTCCACTGGATTCATTAAAAATTGACCGATCTTTTGTAAAAGAATTACCCGTTAGTGCCGATGCTGTCGCCATAGTAAGTGCGATTTTGGCATTAGCCAAAGCACTTAATTTAAGTACGATTGCGGAAGGTGTTGAAACCAGTCAACAAAACACCTTTCTGCAAAACACTACTTGCGATGCCGTGCAAGGCTTTTATTTCTCAAAGCCCATGCCAGTCGAAGAATTTCAGAACTATTGGCTGCAACAAAACAACCCTGTTCCATAAACCGAATATGTTTGGAATCAATAGCATTAATGCTTATTTTCGTCACGCTACATTACGTACCAAGCTGACATTAGCGATTGGTTCTGCTGCTATTCTTGCATTAATTTTCGTCACCAGCGCACTGTCCATCAGGGAATACTTCAGTCGCAGGCAGCAAACAGAACAAGATCTATCGTCTCTTGCCAGTATCGTCGCTTGGAATAGTAAAGCCGCATTAGCTTTTAAAAACCTTGATTCGGCGAATGAATCACTGCAATCTTTGAAAAATCAACCTAGCGTTGTCTCAGCTACGTTGTATGACGGCGACGGAAACCTAATTGCTGCTTACATCACCGCTAACGCCGCAAAAGAACATGAAAAAACATCAACTTTGCAAGCTATTCAACTGGTTAAGGATGATGTATCCATAAAATTACCTAAGCCATCTTTGTTGGAATCCTTAAAGAAAAGCTTTGGCAACGCTTCACGAAAACCTATGCAAGCCGGTTATTCTGAAGTGACTGTCTATGACCAACAAGATCATCTGCACGTATTTCGACCCATTTTTATGGACAATGAGCTTATTGGCATATTGCATTTAATGGACAATCTCAGCCGATTAAAGAGCTTTTTAAGCAGTTTTTTCCTGATAACAGGCCTTATTGTGTTTTTTACGTTACTGGTCGTTTTGTATATTTCAACCCGTTTGCAGCATATTTTTTCAGATCCCTTGCTGGATTTGATGCAAGCCATGCGTTCGGTCGCCCGTGACAAAACCTTCACCAGCCGTGTCATTAAAACGACTAATGATGAATTCGGGCAATTAGTCGATGTTTACAATGAAATGCTAGGTGAAATTCATAACAGGGACGAATTACTGGCATGGCAGCGCGAAATGCTAACGGTACAAGTGCAAGAACGCACGGCTGAATTATCAAATAAGAACATTGAATTACAACGTGCTGCTGCTGATGCTTGGGATGCAAAAGAAGAAGCCGAAGCCGCCAACCGGGCAAAATCTCAGTTTCTAGCCAATATGAGCCATGAAATCAGAACGCCGATGAATGCCGTCCTCGGCATGGCGGATTTTTTATGTCATAGCGACTTAGGAGATGAACAACGCCGTTCTGTTGAAGTCATGAAGCAATCTTCAACGCTATTGCTCTGTGTTATCAACGATATTCTGGATTTCTCCAAGATAGAATCTGGAAAATTGGTATTGTCCTTACAAAACTTTGTGTGTCATGATTTATTCCGTGATAGCTTTGAAATATTACAACTTGAAGCAAAATCAAAAGACTTGACGTATCGGCTACAAATCAACACCGAGCTACCGGAAGTGCTGACTGGCGATTCACTCAGGTTAAGCCAGATTTTGGTGAACTTACTCAGCAATGCCATTAAATTTACCGCTCAGGGCGAGGTGACTCTAAGCGTATCCAGTAAACCGCTCACAGGATCTAATGTGCGCTTGTACTGCGAGGTAACAGATACGGGAATCGGCATTAATCCAGATAAGCTCAACCTAATTTTTGATGCTTTTTCCCAAGCCGACAACACAATGACCCGCGTTTACCGAGGTACGGGGTTAGGGCTTGCCATCTCTAAGCAGTTAATCCAGTTGATGCAAGGGCAAATTGGCGTTAACAGCCAACCCGGTATCGGTTCAACGTTCTGGTTTTGGGTGGATTTGAAAAAATCGAAAGCATCACCAAAATCCTATAAAACAAATGCTAATTATCGCTTTAAAGCCAAACTGTTAGTGGCTGAGGATTATCCTGCCAACCAATTGGTCGTACAGCGGTTTCTGGAAGATCTCGGCTGTCAGGTACATTTAGTCAATAACGGCTTTGAAGCGCTAAAAGCATTGAAGAAACAGCACTTTGATCTTGTATTTATGGATTGCCAAATGCCTTTTATGGACGGATATCAAGCCACTGAGGAAATTCGTCTTAATGAGTTAAATTCAGCCTCCGGCAACCATATTCCGATTATCGCCTTAACTGCTCACGCATTACACGAGGATGAAGCCAAATGTAAAGACGCTGGCATGGATGAATGGGTCACCAAGCCTTTCACCCGTCAGGATTTAAGCAAAACACTACAGAAATGGTTACCTAAAAAATTGATTATTGCCGATCAACCCGCCCTAGAAACGGACATCAAAACCCTGGTAAAAGCCAGCAACTTGATAGAAGACACGACTGCAATCAATATGAAATTTTTTACGCAGCAGTTCAAATTGGATAATGTTGACGACTTGGCTTTTATTACTTCTCTAACGGAAGCATTTCAACAAAATGCCGCTCAAACACTCAGCAATCTACAACTCAGCATAGAAAATGAAGATGCCGAGCAAATCCGCAAACTGGCGCACGGCTTGAAATCTCTCAGCACTAACGTTGGTAGCGGCAAGCTCACTGAATTATGCAAGACGATGGAACAAGCCGGAAAACAAAATGATCTCAATGATACCCAAACACTACTTGAATCAATGAAGCAGGAGTATTTAAGGGTGCTGACAGAATTAAATGCGCTGTGTGCAAAAGCGTAAATCACTTTGCTAATTTCCGACAAACAAAAAGCCATTCTTGCCTTACTTGCGGACGGGCAATTTCATTCAGGCACAGTATTGGCTGAAGCCTTGCATATCAGCCGTTCAGCGATCTGGAAACAACTAAGTGGTTTAGCTGACCTGGGCTTGCAACATTCCGCCGTGAGCGGCAAAGGTTACCGACTGGAAAGACCATTGGAATTGCTGGATGAAAGCAAAATTTTGGCAACTATTGACGAACCGACTCGCGCACCAATAAGTTCTTTTGAAATTTTTGACCAAATCCCTTCCACCAACACGTATTTAGTGGAACGCGCCCTGGACAATGCACCTTCAGGCGCTATCTGCTTTGCCGAGCAACAAACCGCAGGTAAAGGACGGCGTGGACGGCACTGGGTTTCACCGTTCGGCAGCAATATTTATATGTCGATACTTTGGCGTTTCCAAACCAGTCCAATGGCGATTTCAGGCCTGAGCCTTGCCATTGGTGTCGCCGTTATCCGAACGCTTAAACTCCATTATGATGATGTTTTCCGTTTAAAATGGCCTAATGATATTTATTATCAAGATAAAAAACTCGGCGGTATTTTGGTTGAAGTCTCAGGTGAATCTGATGGCCCTTGCGCGGCAGTTATAGGCCTGGGTTTAAACATCTACTTACCGGAAACCGAGGCCGCAGAAATTACCCAGCAATGGACTGACCTGACTCAAATCACAGGACTACAACAACTCAACAGAAATGCGTTGGCAACAACCTTACTAAATCAGTTAATTCTCGTTATTGCTGAATTTGAAGACCTTGGTATCGCTGCTTATCTGGACGAATGGCGGCAATACGATTGCCTCAAAGACAAACCCGCAACGCTGTTCATCGGGCAACACAGCTATGAAGGCATTGTAAAAGGCATTGATAATAACGGGCTGTTGCTGCTTGAACTTGCTGACGGTAGGATTCAGGCTTTTGCTTCTGGTGAAGTCAGTTTTAGTAACAATAGCTTATGAATTTATTGATCGATATGGGCAATACTCGGCTCAAATGGGCGACGGTTAATAACCTCGATTTTATTCCAGGAAACCCTATTGCCAATACAGCGATTACTCGTAAAGCACTCATCATATTATGGCAAGCCATTCAACCACCCAATCAACTAGCTATTTCTTCTGTTGGTGCGAGTCAACTGTACGACTTAGTCATATCAGTAGCAAACCAGCTCTGGCCTGGAATAACCATTATCCGAGCAATATCTGAGGCGACAGCATTCGGTGTTTGTAATGCTTACCAAGAGCCGGGAAAGCTAGGCATTGACCGTTGGTTAAGCATGATTGCGGGCTTCCAACTCTATCCAAAAGCACTCTGCATAGTCGATTGCGGTACGGCTATAACCCTAGATGTCATCGATAATTCAGGGCAACATCTAGGTGGCTTGATTTGTCCAGGTCTGCGATTAATGAAAGAATCTCTTGCAAAAGGCACTGAAAATCTTCAACTAAGCGAAACCGCGTTCCCGTTTGGGCTGGCAACAAATACCGATGCCGCCATCCATAACGGCACTTTATCAGGTGCTTGTGGGCTTATCGAATTTGTATTAAAAACCCAACCTGACACTACGCAGTTACTGTTAACAGGCGGCGATGCAGAAGCGATTGCCGCCCACATTTCCAGGCTCGCTATTATCGACCCTGACTTGGTACTGCTTGGCCTTGCCTTAATGTTACATAAGCCATCATGAAAATACTTTGCCTGTTAGTCATTCTAGCAAATATTTTTTTGCTAACGTGGGAATACAAAAACGGCACTTTCTTGTCCCGTAAGAAAAACCCTGAACAACACGCCATCAAAGGAAAAGAACCAATTCTCTTGTTACACGAGCTGAAAAAAGAAACGCATTCTGTATTGCCAAACAAAAATCAGGTAAAGCGGGTGGATTTATACAAACCTGATAATAATCAAATCAGGGAAATGCAGGACAATATAGAACACACAAACACGGCAACAGCCAAGCAAGACGAATACCCCCAAGTCCAGTTACCTTAGAAGATTTATTTGACCTGTAAACATAAGGTATTGCGTCTCTTTTTATTCCATCACCAGTGCTAAACCCTGCTAGGATGAAAATTTTGAATAACGCAGGTAAATAGTCAGAAAAAACTGCGTTCCGAAAATCAAGGTTGCAATTAACAAATGAATGGGCTGTGCTACAGGCGGTACACCTAGCCTATCAAGGCAAACTCCTGCAATGATCGCCGTAACGATCAGCCCGATAAGCAGTAAACTTACCTTATAAATAAAGGTAGCCCTGTCAAATCGCTGGAAAATTTTCCAACATACCCATGCGTTCGTAAACAAAATAATCGACGAAAACGAACGATGCACATAAAAAATGATGGGGAAATCATCACGCCAGTATTGGCGATCAATATAAGCGTGGTCATTGGCAATCAGATCCACCGCCTCTCGGACTTGCGTCCCCATGAC
Organism: Methyloglobulus sp.; assembly: GCF_964779595.1. NCBI lineage: Bacteria > Pseudomonadati > Pseudomonadota > Gammaproteobacteria > Methylococcales > Methylococcaceae > Methyloglobulus > Methyloglobulus sp. The sequence goes on along the minus strand of NZ_CBAROL010000013.1, from coordinate 46,309 downwards.
CACCTGCAATAAGGTCATCAACATAGCCACAACCAGCACTTTAGTGAATTTATCGGGTAACACGCTTATATCTAAATAACCCCAACACGCCTTTTGCGAACGTGCAAGAATGTAGATAAGCAAAGCAACGATGAATAAGGCCAGCAGCATGTGCAAAGTAATAATCACGGGCTTGAGATTACTGGCAACGACGGTTGAACCCAACCAACCCTGAAAACCGACCAGTCCAAAAACCGCCAATGATAAATAGAAAACAGCCTTATCACCTTTGAGATAAATGCGCGAACGCCAAGCCGTCAAAAAAATCAGAATACCAATAGTGACCCCTGCTAGGCGATTGAGGTATTCCGTCCAGGTTTTTATGGGATTGAACCGGGTATTCTCATAACCTATGGCATAACGCTCATGGTAATCAGGCGGTAACTGAGATTCTTCAGTCGGTGGAATCCACTGCCCAAAACAGGTCGGCCAGTCAGGACAGCCCATTCCGGCACCAGAAGCTCGGACGATTCCGCCAACCAATATCAAGAAATAGACTGCAATGATGGTTAGGATTGCTAAACGGCGAAAAGACTGGACTGCTTGTTGGTCAATCATGTGTTAAAAGGCAATAGCTTGAGTTGGGCTTGCGTATCATCTTGCAAACCGAGATTATCGTAGGTGGGTTCGGCGACCTGTAGAATAACCAGCATTTTGCAGCCCTGTTGATCTAACTGCGCCAGCAGCACTTTTCCTGCGACTTCTTGTTCTTCGCTGCCTCTATTGACTATGCTTGAGTTAGGTTCTGGTAATGCGGAAGTTTGACATTCTGCAAGAAACATCTCACGTTTAGACTTGCCAAGATAATGTGTACGGGCAACGATTTCCTGTCCGGTATAACACCCCTTGTTGAAGCTTATACCGCCTAATTTGTCGAGATTAAGCATTTGCGGAATAAATTCTTCCGAGGTTGCCTTCGTTACCCAAGGAATGCCGGAGACAATATCGAGATAACGCCATTCATCTGAACTGCCGACACGAAAACCTTGAGAATCAACTTGTTCTGACCAAAAATGTATTGCATTATCGGTATCTGCTATTAACAGTTTACGTCTCGTCGATCCAGAAAAATTGACCGAGATAATGTCTTTCTGTATCTCTGTTAAAAAAGCGTGATCAGGTTTCTCCGGCTCAGATATGCCCAACAGACAACGCTCATCGGTAACATCCGTAATCTTGACATCAGAACGCAATACATACATCTGCAACCGTTTTTTGACGGTTTCCAACAATTCTACTGGCAGTATCAAAAGAAACGCATCCGCTGTTTTCACCAGCAAAAACGTAGCAATCACCCTGCCCTTTGGATTACACATCGCCGCCAAACTACTTTTAGCTTCGTTGATGTCATTAATATTACAGGTAATTTGTCCCTGCAATAATTTAGCTGCATCCTTGCCCATCACCGACAATATGGCAAACTGGGTTAATGGGTAAATGCTATTCTCGCCAGAATTTGCTGCCTCTGCGAAAGCTATTTTAGTTTCATCACTCACTGAGTTCTGTTGACTCAGTAAAAATGTTTTCCAATTTTTGTTCATACAGCGTTATTTGTTAAGAGTAGAGTAAGCACAACTGATTAGATACAATACCAAAATTAAAGCCAACCACCTATTACCTGCGCGTCTACCACCGCATTCATATCCCCGTGGGGGCAAAATTGTTTGAATGGGTGATGGCAATCAGTAATCGCATCATCATAAATCAGGATAAACGGGTCGTTCTGGCGCAAACACCACCTGACAGTTCAGATGCTCATCACGATAGAATGGTTGGTGCTGACCGCGCGATTAGTCAATTCCGGCGGATTCATGCCCAAATGTTAACGAAGAATACCACTGGGGATGCTGATGTAATGAAGCACGATAATACTTTTTTATAATCAATAACTAATGCTAAACATTAAGTACGCTGGTTTGGTTATATACCAACCTTCTTGCCGGAACAACACACATCCTGGCTTAACTAGATTGGATAAATAGGTAACTATTTTGTCTGCTCAGTAATCATGGATTCCTGTGGATGTATCCTACTACCAATGCCGTGTGGCTTAATAACGCCAGTCAGCAACAATATACAAACAAAAAGAAATAGCAGCATAGACAAGCCAATCCGAACCGTTAATGCTTTAGCGGTCTTCTGAGACGATCCTTCATCCTTATGTGTAGCAAGAAGATACAGTGCTGACCCTAAGCTGAAAATTATCATCAGAAAAACGACAATAAGAATAATTTTGATCATTTTGAAAGGTACAGATTAGCCAACATTGACGGCTATTCTCGGTTATTCAGGTCGGATTTCCAATAGCTACCGATAAATAGACGCAAGTAAGAGGTACATATTCGGCAAATCACGCTTATTGTCGTGACTTTGTAGGATATTCATAGCACAACAACCAGCGGATGATGACTATCGCTAAAATCAGCATGTTTGCCACACTCAAGCCTACTGACAGTAACACATAACCTAATGATGTTATTGAGCCACCTGACATGATAGGTGAAAGTGCAGACGCTGCACCAGGAGGATGAAGGCAACGAAGTAGCAGCATAGCAAGAACACTACCGCTAACTGCAAAAGCCGATGCGAACACCATATCTGAAACCAAATGTGAGCAAGCAATACCGATGAGTATCGATACTAATTGTCCACCGACCAGCGGCCAAGGTTGTGCAAGCGGACTGTTGGGAGTAACAAATACAATTACGGCTGAAGCCCCCATAGAAGCGGTGAGCATCGGATAGGCACTGAATAAGCTGAATTGCTGCGACACCCAAGAAACAATGAGTATTACACTGAAACACGAAATCACAGAGAACAGCTTTCCTTTATGGCTTAAATTGACCGGATCAACCGGAACGAGGTTCATCGGGGTTATTGCTCAATGCGTAGAAATCAGGAAAGCATCGGCATAAATGTCCGCGATTGCTGCGCCTTTGAGAAAGACCTGTTTTTTCATTTGATTGACCATTTCAGGATGACCGCACAGAAATACGCGCCAATTTTTTAGGTCAGGAATGCCGGATAAAGCAAGTTCATTGACTCGACCAGCCGCAAAACCTTTAGGTACGTGACTGCCCGATAGACATGGGGTGTAATGGAAATTGGGGTGCTGCTCGGCAAGCTGGTGCATTTCGTCAATCCGGTACAAGTCTTCCACCTCACGGCTACCGTGGAAAAGATGGATAGGGCCGGTATGCCCATTAGCCAACGCGTCGGTCAGGATACCTGCCAATGGTGCCAAGCCAGTACCCGTCCCAACCAGCAGTAGACCTTGTTCACGCCGTTCTGGCAGATAAAAGCAATGCCCGTGCGGTTCCGAAACAGCAATTGAATCACCTACGTTGATTTCATCATGCAGCCATGCGCTGAATATGCCACCGGGCAAACGTCGGATATGGAATTCCAGCGTATTCGATTGTTCCGGGATGTTGGCGGTTGAATAGCTCCGGGTCAGGCCATCGCTGCGCTGCAAATTAACAAACTGTCCAGCATTAAATTCAAAGGCATCCTCAAACGCTATGATTAATAGAATAGTATTCCTGTTCAGCATTTTATTGACTACCACTGTACCCATTCGATAAAACTCCGACTGGTCGGGAAGCCTTATCTGCATGTCCTGCTCTGGGTAGCATTGACAGGCCAGAAAATAATTCTGTTTTATCAGGGTATTTTTTAAACCGGACTGGGCAGCCGGCGGCGGTGTTACATCGGTGCTGCGTACCATGCAGCTATGGCAGGTGCCTTTTTTACAGGCGAAGGACAGATTAATATTTTCCCGCAACAGTGCATCGAGAACAGTCTCTTCGGGTTGGCAGGCATAATTGATTTGGTCGATGGTTAACGTATACATAGTGCGTACCTTGTATGCAAGCCCCAAGGACGACCTGCTGACCGCCCTTGTGACTGATTATAGTAGTGCGGGGAGTCGCTATTTTTGCGAAAGCTTGTTTTGAGGACGTCCTGTCCAAACAAGCGGCAAAAACTTAACGCGACCGCCAATGCCTGCGGCTGCCCCAGCCGTCCTGCTACCCTCGTTCCATACCCAACAAGGGGTATGGAACATCGGTGCGCAATGACTCGACGCGATGTCGTAAAGCTGTGCATTTTCACGCCGCAAACAGCGCTTCGTGAAAACACACAGCACTATCGCTTCTGGGGACTAAAAATCTTCACTCCGCTAACGCTACGTTTCCAGGATTTTCAGCGGTTGATCGGCGGTGATAAGCCATCAAATACGGCTTATCACCAGACTGGATCGGCAGAAACAGGTATTTTCTTGTTTAACTTAGCGAGATCGAGCGTACAAATCCAACTCCCGCTTTGTTGGCGTTGGCGTTAAGAACAACCAACAAAACCTCCATTAAAATTAAGCATCAACCGCTTTTGGTTTGGCACGTCTGGACGTTGTACTGATTCTTTTCTTGCTCTTATCTACTTTTTTGGCGGTATCGTCAGCTTTGTATTTGGCAGAACCCGTGTCGGTATCAGCTCCGCTGCCAAGCTTTGAAATATTAAGTGCTTGTCCGACGACTCTGACTTTCTTCAATTCGTTAAACAATTCTTTGGGCATACCAGCGGGTAATTCCACCGTGCTGTAGTCTTCTTCAATTTTGATACGGGCAATATGGTCGCCGTCGATGCCAGTTTCATTGGCGATAGCTCCGACGATATTGCCAGGTTTTACGCCGTGGGCGTGACCGACTTCAATGCGGTAAGTTTCCATTTCAATGTTTGCACCACCAGCGCGACGCGGTTTGCGTTCTGTTTGTGGACGTTCAAAGCGATCCGGCCTGTCTGATCTTTCTGACCTATCTGATCTGGGCGGTCTGCTGTCCCTGCTCTCTCTATCGTCTCGGCTGTCTTTAGGTCGTTTGGGCAGGTTTTGCATTAATAAAGGCGTGTCACCTTGCACCAGCTTGGCTAAGGCAGAAGCAATATCCAGTGCGGTAACATTATGTTCTTGCTCGTATTGTTCAATAAGTTGGCTGAAAAAGCTCAATTCTTCGGCAGCTAAGGTATCAGTAATGTTTTGTTTAAAACGGGAGATGCGCTTATTGTTAATGACTTCTGTCGATGGCAAACCCATCTCTTCCACTTTTTGTTTGGTGGCTTTTTCGATGTTGAACAGCAGCTTGCGTTCTCTAGGTGCGATAAACAAAATTGCATCGCCTGTGCGTCCGGCACGACCTGTTCTGCCGATACGATGGATATAGGATTCGGTATCGTAAGGAATGTCGTAGTTGACGACGTGGGTAATGCGATCTACATCCAGTCCACGAGCGGCAACATCGGTGGCGATCAAAATATCCAGCTTGCCGTTTTTAAGGTGGTTGATCGCCCGCTCCCTCAGTGCTTGCGACATATCACCGTTGATGGGAGACGCTGAGTAACCACGAGCTTCCAGCTTTTCGGCGAGTTCTACCGTGGCTGTTTTTGTCCTGACGAATATAATCATGCCGTCAAAGGTTTCGGCTTCCAGGATGCGGGTCAGCGCATCCAGCTTATGTACGCCGCTGACCAACCAAAAACGCTGACGGATATTTTCTGCGGAAGCTGTCGTCACTTTAATGGTGACTTCTTCGGGTTCGTGCAGGTATTTCTGGGCTATTTTGCGAATAACCGATGGCATAGTTGCGGAAAACAGGGCGATTTGCTTCTTTTCTGGCAATTGATCCAAAATCCATTCGACATCGTCAATAAATCCCATCCTTAGCATTTCATCGGCTTCATCAAGCACCAGAACGCTAAGATTATTTAGCAGCAATGTGCCACGGCGCATGTGATCCATGACCCGACCCGGAGTGCCGACGACGACATGAGCGCCACGCTTGAGTGAGCGTAGCTGTGTGCTGTAATCCTGTCCGCCGTAAATAGGCAAGACGTGAAAGCCCTTTAGATGTGCGGCGTAACGTTGAAACGCTTCTGCCACCTGGATCGCCAGTTCCCGCGTTGGTGCTAATACTAGGGCTTGAGGATCTTTCTTTTTGAGATCAATACGAGACAATATGGGTAACGCAAAAGCGGCAGTTTTTCCTGTGCCGGTTTGAGCTTGCCCCAACACATCTTTGCCGAGTAGCATGTGTGGGATGACCCGCGCTTGTATCGGCGAAGGGGTTTCATAGCCGACATCATCCAGTACTTTAAGCACCGGTTCAATCAAATCTAAATCATGGAAGGAGGGTATAGGAAAGACATCGTTGGACATTAATTTACCTGTTGGTAGAGGGAGGATGCGCGGTAGCGCGATAAGCTATGATACACAGTCGAATCATTCAAGTGGGCTACGGTCGATTAGCCAAGGCTTGGCAAATTCAAGTCCATTTACCAGATTAACAGGGGGAAGGAGCAGAATTGATTGTCGGCACGAATAACCTAGCTCTAAAGCTATATCGGCATTATACAATAGTTTGGGTGATTTTTACTAACTTATGTCCACTAGTGCCAAAACAAACGCGGTTAGCATTTTGATAGGCTGATATGAAAGCTTAGTTTGTCGCATCAGCTACAGTTGTGTAGAAGAGAGCTGTCACGCATCGAATAAACCGCTCAAAGAATCAAAATGCTCTTTGGGGGGAGAAGTTTGTTATTGTGAGCCTTAAAAATCGCGTATATATCGGCAACGTAGTGCTATGGGAATTCTTGCCACGATAACTTCATCCAGCATAGAATGCAGTATTTAGTTTAATAATTGGAGATTTTATGTCAGATACAATTTGGTTTAGAACAGGTGAAGCCACGGTGTTTGCCAGTGATGGACAAGGTACAGATGCCATGCCGGAAATACTAATCGGCAGTGTCAAAGGTCCCGCAGGAAATGCGTTTGCCACCTTAATGGGACAAACAGAAGGGCATACTCGCATGTTTGCTATTCGTGCCTGTAATCAGCAAGTGCGGCCTGCTACGATAATTGTTCCCAAAGTCACGATCAAGTCTGCGGCTTACGTCAACTTGTTCGGTGGCCCGGTACAATCTGCTGTGGCTGATGCGGTGTTGGATAGTGTGATTGCTGGTGTTATCCAAAAAGAGCTAGCCAATGACTTGTGCATTATCGCCATGCTGTGGATTGCGCCGGAATGTGCCACCAACCCTGATTTGGACAGAAAAGACCTATACCGCACCAATTACGAAGCGATGAAGCTTGCTATCAGCCGTGCCATGAGCAACTCGCCCAGCATTGATGAGCTAATCGCTAATCGCCATAAAATCGTTCATGAAATGTACGATCCAGAAACCGGTGAATCGCAGTGGTGAGAAAAAACACAGGCGAAAGACTAAAGGCACAAGGCGAAAATCGCCTTGTTTTTGCTTTTGCCTTGCACCTTTAGCCTTTAGCCTTGTGCCTATGTCGCCTAGGTATGAAGCCTGCCCTGAATGCGACTTATTGTTGAAACCAGCCGCCCCTGAACATGGCGAGAAGGCGCACTGTCCGCGTTGCGGTTATTTATTGCAACGACCACGTAAGCACAGCATAGAGCGGACATTGGCATTATCACTCGCCGGACTCATATTAATAGTACCCGCTAACTTGTTACCGATGGTCGGTATCAAGATTTTCGGCAATAGCCACGACGGTACGTTGTGGTCGGGCGTATTGGCGTTGCTTAAAGAAGATATGTGGGCGGTGGCGGTCTTGGTTTTGATTTCCAGCGTTTTGCTGCCGTTGGTCAATTTGGGTTTGGCGTTTTTGATAAGCTTTCATTTGTTTATACAAAAAGCTAACTTTCACCTATTCCATTGGATGCGCTGGCTGCAACATCTTAATGAATGGGCGATGCTGGAAGTGTATGCGTTGGGGATTATCGTGGCTTGCGTTAAACTGGCGGGTATGGCGGAACTTAGATTTGGCTTCGGTTTGTATGCTTTTATTGCTTTGCTTATCGTTAATACCCTGCTGTCCAATGAGTTGGATAGCTATCTGTTTTGGCGGCGCATTGCTCAATTAAGCAAAAAGCCATGACCATCAAACCCCTAAATACCGCACAAAAACAAGGATTTATCCGTTGTCATGAGTGCGGCAATTTAATAAAATCACTCGCAGAAACCTTGTGTCCCGTTTGTGGACATTCTGTTACCTCACGTAAACCACACAGTGTGCAACATACTATCGCCTTAATTATCAGTGCTTTATGCTTGTACATTCCAGCTAATATTTTCCCCATTATGTCCGTAACCCAGCTTGGTGTAGCTGAAACCCATACCATCATCGGCGGAATTGTGGCATTAATCCACAGTGATATGCTCCCGATTGCTTTGCTGGTGCTGGTCGCCAGCATCCTCGTACCCTTGATGAAATTGCTGGGATTGAGCTTATTGTTGCTGTGCGTACATTACCAATGGCAGGTCAACGCCCGATTATTTACTCGCCTGTACCGTGTCATCGCTTTTGTCGGGCGTTGGTCTATGCTGGATATTTTCATGATTTCCATACTGGTTGCCTTGGTCGATTTGGGTGGTGTAGCGCAAGTTATCGCAGGACCTGCTGCCACGGCATTTGCGGCGGTCGTCGTGCTGACTATGTTTGCGGCAAAAAGTTTTGATCCACGGCTTATTTGGGACCATCAGTTCAGTTATGAATAACTCTAGCGAAGAAGTCGATGCAACAGACATCACCTTGAGCAAAAAGCCAGGACTGCCGCTGGTTTGGTTTTTGCCGATTATTGCTTTACTGGTCAGTGCCTGGCTGATCTACAAATCTGCCGCAGAAAAAGGTGAGATTATCACTGTCAACTTTCCAACGGCTGAAGGCTTGGAAGTCGATAAGACCAAAATACGCTATCTGGATGTAGAAATTGGCAAAGTCACTGCTATTTCAATCAACGATGACTTAAAAACCATCCAAGTCAGCGCCCAGATGAACAGCAATGCAACGGAATATCTCAAGGATGGCACCAGCTTTTGGGTGGTAAAGCCGCAGGTAGGACTGGGCGGCGTGTCTGGACTGGGTACATTGCTATCTGGAGCGTATATTGAACTAAGACCTGGCAATGGTAAACAGCAATTCCACTTTACCGGATTGACGATTCCGCCGATCATGAAAAGCCAAGTCGATGGCAGGCGATTTATATTGGAAACCAATAACTTGGGTTCTATGCGCCCTGGTACACCCATTAATTTTCATGGCATTCCAGTTGGCGAAGTATTGAGCCATAAACTCTCCGATGAAGCCAATGCCATCCGCTTGAGCATCTTCATTAATGCGCCTTACGATCAGTTCGTCAGAAAAAACACCCGATTTTGGATAGATAGCGGGGTGGACTTATCCGCCAGTGCAGATGGTTTCAAAATCAGGACTGGACCGTTAGTCTCGTTGCTTAGTGGTGGCATTGCTTTCCGTGCATCAGGCAAGGATAAGCTTACCGAAGTCGAACCTGAACATAGCCTGTTTCAGCTCTACGATACTTACGACGAATCCACCCAAATGACGTATACCAACACATTAAAATATGTGATGCACTTTAATGGTTCAGTGCGTGGCCTAACCGTAGGTGCGCCTGTGCAATTGCGCGGCATCCCGATTGGTAGAGTCATTGATATTAGCTTGGAGCTAGACAAGAAAACCGCAGAAATCCATGTGCCGGTCATCGTAGAACTCGAGCCAGACCGCATCGAATCCATTAATGACGATAACAAAGTCAGCGACAAAGACGTAATGGCGCAACTCATCAACAAAGGATTACGCGCCCAGTTGCAGACCGGTAGTTTAGTCACCGGTCAATTGCTGATCGACCTGGACTTTCATCCTGAAAGTAAAATACTCGCCAGCAACGATCATCACAGTGATTATCCCGAATTCCCGACTACGGCAAGTTCTTTTGAGGAATTTACCCATTCTGCCCAAACGATTATGGATAAGATCGCTAAATTACCGTTGGATAAATTGACTGTGGAAATGAACAAAACCTTGGTATCACTGCAAGATACCTCAAAAGCAGCAACCGGAATGCTTATCTCAGCAAATGGTACTTTAGTGACAGCTAAAGAAACACTGGGCAATGCTAGTGGCACGATTAAATCAGCTCAGGGGGTGCTGGGTAATCTGGAGCCTGGCTCGACAGGCTATTATGAATTCCACAAAATGCTCCAGGAATTCACCCAAGCGGCTCGTTCCATGAAGCAACTGACCGATTATCTGGAACAACACCCTGAATCCTTAATTCGCGGCAAAGACGAGGATAAAGATGATTAAATCAGTGTTCACAATTGTATTAGGTGTTTTATTATCAGGATGCGTTCGCGCGCCTACTGTGCAGTTCTATGTCCTTGAACCACTGAGCCAGTCAGCTCCATCAACCGTAGAAACCAGCAGGCAACGTACCATTGGGATTGGTCCAGTAACTGTTCCTATTCTATTGGAACATAACCAAATTATTACTCGATCCTCAAACAACACCGTACAAATCGCGGAATTTCAGCAATGGGCATCACCCTTACAAGATAACCTGCTGCAAGCCTTAACCCGTAATTTGTCCACTTTGCAGCCCAACAACATCATCCATACTTATCCTTGGAGCATACATGGCACGGTAGATTTACAAGTCATCATAGACATAATCCGCTTTGATACTACCCCTGGCGAATCAGCCAATCTGGAAGCCAATTGGACAATAAAAAACGAATCCAGTCATGACATCTTAAAAAATGGTCATTCGCTTATCAAGCATTCACTGTCTGATTCGTCTTATCCAGCAACAGTCCGCGCACTTAGTAGAATTCTAGGAGAATTTAGCCGGGAATTATCACTGGAATTGCTTAAGGCTGAAAATCATAGCTAATGACATAAACAATTTGTGTTTTGAAATTTCCAGCTACACTGATGATGTGTACGCGTTAATAAGCAACGCAAATTCATTTAAGTTTATCTTAATAAGCCCACCATGCCAGTTTTCGTAGCGCTTTGTCTTATTTTGGCCGTTATTGTGCAAACCAAAAGCCCATTACAGGGCGTGTTGGTTTCGCCTGTATTTATGTACGTGGGTTTGACGATTGCTATTGCAACGATAATCGGTAATTTTTTTAAAAAGCTGCCCGAAACAATCAGCTACGATCTTTTTGCTAGTAGTATCTTATTTGCGTGGTTTGCCTATTGGAAACCGTTGTTTGTTACCGATTCGCCAATATTCTTTTTCTTTCCCATTTATTTCACTTTAATCATTGCTTTTGCGACCTTATTTTTCATTGAACAGCGTCATAAAATTGATCGCGATAGCCTTCAACGTATGCAAGCTATTGCTGACTCAGGCGTAGTTGATCCCTGGCTAGTGATGATTTGCGTTACGGTCACGCTTTATTTTGAAAATCGCTTTATTCAATACCCAACGATGATGACCTTGTTGACGATGCGCTATGCTTTATCCGGTTGTCTTAAAAAGTAGGCGCAAGACTAAAAAACAGCAGACCTTGCGCCTTTAGCCTATTTTTCTTTCTTCAAATACGTCTCCGCAAAATTAGCGGCAGTTAACGGTTGATCGAAATAATAACCTTGGAATATTGAACAACCTTTCTCTTTTAGGAACGCCAGTTGCTCGGCAGTTTCCACGCCTTCTGCAATAACCTGAATATTCAAGTGTTTTGCCATGCTGATGATGGTTTCTACGATAACTGCATCGCTGGAATCGCTCAGGATGTCCCTAACAAAGCCTCTGTCGATTTTTAACACATCTAACGGTAGCTTTTTCAGGTACACCAAGGAAGAATAACCGGTTCCGAAATCATCCACGGCAATCGACACCCCCAGAGCTTTAAGGGCTTTCATTTTATCAACGGTGTCTTGAATATCGACAATCATGACACTTTCGGTCAACTCAATCCCCAAGCGGTTAGGCGCTATGCCAATGCTTTCAATCGCAAACTTGACTTGATTCACGAAATCTTGCTGCCTGAATTGCCGTGAGCTCACGTTGATAGATACGTACGGCAAGATTCCAAGCCCGGCATCTTCCCACATTTTAATCTGGCTACACGCTTCCAAAAGCACCCATTTGCCGATAGTCAGGATGAGATTGCTTTCTTCAGCAACGGGAATAAAATCGGCTGGCGACAACCGCCCTTTAAGCTTATCTTCCCAGCGAATTAAGGCTTCAGCACCCACCATATTGCCATTTGCATCCATTAACGGATGGTAACAAAGGATAAACCGTCCCTGGGCAATGGCTCCTCGTAGGTCATTTTCCAGACTTAAACGCAAATCCGCAGCAACCTGCATACTGGGCTGGAAAAAGTTAATGGCATTGCGTCCACTGGATTTTGACCGATACATGGCGGTATCCGCTTGCTGTAATACGGCATCGGGATTTTCCTGGTTCTCAGGGAACAGCGCGATGCCAATGCTGGTGCCAATTTGATGCTGATATTGACCCAATACAAACGGGGTATTGAGTTGCTCCCGAATTTTTTCAGCCACAACCATCGCATGGTCACCGGCTGCTGCTAATGTTTCCGAATTAGCATGTAATAACACCACAAACTCATCTCCGCCTAAGCGGGCTGGGGTGTCTTCTTCCCGAAGTACCAAAGCGAGACGACTACCGACTTGTATCAATAACTCATCGCCGACCAGATGACCTTGTGAATCATTCAAAATCTTAAAATGATCTAAATCAAGGTATAACACGGCACCGAACTGCTTGTGCCTTCTGGCAATGGCTATTTCCTGGTCAAATCGATCCAATAATAAGCGTCTATTAGGCAGGCTGGTTAATGGATCGTAAAAAGCCATGCTATGAATCTTGTCTTCCGCATCTTTCTTTTCGGTAATATCTGAGAACACAGACACATAATGGCTCACTTCGCCCAGGTCATTCCTAACTGCCGTCACCGTTTGCCACTCCGGGTAAATCTCGCCATTCTTACGACGATTCCAGATTTCACCCTCAAACTTATCGTTAGTTAATAGCTGCTCCCAATAATCTTGGAAAAACGTCAGGTCATGCCGCCCTGATTTCAAAAACCTGGGATTTTCCCCGATGACTTGCGGTGCCGAAAACCCCGTAATCTGAGTAAATGCCTTGTTAACTCGCAAAATATTGGCATCCTTATCGGTAATCATAATACCCTGTTGGCTTTCAAAGGTATTCGCAGCTAGGCGTAATTGCTCTTCTGAGTGCTTTTGCCGAGTGATGTCGATCATAAAACCGTACAACTCGGTAATCACCCCCGCCTCGACTACCATTGTTGCAACGTCACGCAACCAGACGATATGACCATCTGCGGCTATCATGCGATATTCCAAATCGGTGCTGTTATTTTTGGTGCTTAAACTGCCTCGCGCACAGGCATTTAACACAGTTTCCTTATCATCTTCATGGAGGTGTTTCTGCCAAAAATCAGGTTCATCCAGCCATTGTTTGACGGGGTAACCTAAAATGCTATCCGCTTCGGCACTGACAAACACAAACCTGAACGTCACCGGATCTGCCCGCCATACGACTGCCGATTGGGTTTGCACCAATTTCCTGAATTGCCGCTCCCGCGCAGCCAATTTGCGATTACTGCGTTTAAGTTCCAGCGTCCGTTTATCAACTTGAGTAGCAACAAATTCGGTATGCCCCGTCAACACCAGCAAACCGATACTCATGAGTCCGGTCAAAAACATCCCACCTACCAATAATTGCCACGGAGACCAAGAATAATATTCCGCCAGGAAACTTTTATTAGGTGCAACTTGCAAAAACCAATTTTGATTACCTAACGCTATGGTTTCCAGCTTGCTTAGGTTAAGTGGATCGACGATTGCTTCGTCATTATTCAGTCCAAAAATGGATTCAAACGTGGGCTTACTAACATCATCGGTCAATCTAACAATGATATGTTTGTAATTACCTCGGCGCATCGCATCATACAAGTAGGCTTTAATATCAAAAATCCCGACCACCACGCCTTTAACACATTCACAGGTATTAGGCCCCGTTTCGAAACGGGGCACAGCAACCAGATACTGTTGTTTGCCCATTAGGGTGACGATGTCCTGCTTGATATTTAGCGTATTAACTAGCTCGGGAATGGCATTAAAGTCAGTGGAATGGCTATTCTGATTAGCCTCAGCATATTGACTCACGAAACGATACGCTTGGTTTTGCCTTACCGCCTTTAACCATTCAATGCGAGCCAAATCAGGATGTTTTTTTAAATCGGTTTGTGCATTAAAGCGAAAATATGTTTCGTTTACGTTATTGAGGGTAAGCACATCCTTGAGGCGATCCAACACATTCAAATGGATAGAAAATTCATCATGCAAAGCATATTTAACGGCTTCCATTTGATTACTAATGAGCTTATTTAACCGCTCTAGCTCCTTCCCTTGAGCATAGAAATAACCCATTGCAACGACCATAAACACAACAATCAGCGGCAATCCCAAAGAAAGCAAACGCTGATGCCATATTCGATGTGATTTATTAAAAATAATAAAAAATAAGGGGGTAAACACCGCGATACCTGAACAGTCACCCAACCACCACATCAAAAAAGTGAAGCCAATGTCTTGTTCGGTAATAGTATTCGTTAACAGCAACCCCGCTGTGCTAATAGCTGTTGGCAAAAAAGAAGCTGTCGGACCCGCTAAAAAAAAGAACAATACGTTTAATCGTAAGGAAACCAGCTCATTAGGGAAGTCAGCGTAGCGTTTGACAAGAAGGCAACCTAGCCATGAACGTAAGACGCTGCTCAGTGGACTAAGGAAAAAAATCAATTGCTTGACTGGTGTATCAGCCGTATTGAACATTTCATAATGCAGTAACAAATCAGCTAGATAAATGCCCGGTAGCACTGCATTGCCCCACAATAACACCGCACCTAGCCCGATACCCGCAGGCGGCCATACTGCGGCCACATGACTTTGCGACCAAGCCAAGGGAAACGCTAACCGACCTGCTACGTAAAACAACACCGTAGTGAGTGCGATAGTTTGCCAATTTTTTAACCGGCTATTGAGCAAGGCAGCAATAAACATCATTAAATTAAACTTCTTAGCCCGTTAGTGGTTAATTTTTGAGTGAGTACGAATCAGTATGCAGCACTGTAAAAAGCCCTGCTAGCTCGATTATTGGGCGTACAGAATGTCAGCTTTTAGCCATAAAAATCCTGATTGGATTATATATGAAATAAGCCATTCCTAAGGTACTTTGTCTAATAATGTGATTGTGTTCGCTATTTTTGTTGCAGAATAGGTGCGTCAAAAGCCAGCATTAATTCATACCATAAGAACACTACGAAATAGCTGTTAACCCTGTAAAATAGCCAATTTTTTACCAAGAAATAACATGCGTACATCCCAGTTTCCACTTAATACTGTAAAAGAAATACCTGCCGATGCTGTCGTTATCAGCCACCAACTGATGCTACGAGCCGGATTAATCCGTAAACTCGCCGCAGGGCTTTATACTTGGCTTCCATTAGGTCTTCGTGTACTCAGGAAAGTTGAGGCGATAGTACGCGAAGAAATGGATAAGGCGGGTGCACTTGAAGTGCTAATGCCAGCCTTGCAACCTGCTGAATTATGGCAAGAAACCGGTCGTTGGGAAAAATACGGTCCAGAACTGGCGCGATTAAAAGACCGCCACGACCGCGATTTTTGCCTTGGCCCTACACACGAGGAGATTATTACCGATCTGGCACGTAACGAGATCAAAAGTTACAAGCAATTGCCCATCAATTATTACCAAATTCAAACTAAATTTCGTGATGAAATCCGTCCACGTTTTGGCGTGATGCGCTGCCGTGAATTCATCATGAAAGATGCGTATTCCTTCCACTTAAGCCAGGAATCACTTGATGAAACCTACGCCGTCATGCACCAAACCTATACCACGATATTTACCCGCTTTGGCTTGAAGTTTCGTGCCGTCATCGCGGATTCAGGTTCAATTGGCGGCGCGGTATCCCATGAGTTTCATGTCTTGGCTGAATCGGGCGAAGATGCCATTGCCTTTTCTGATGAAGGCGATTATGCCGCCAATGTCGAAAAAGCCGAAGCTGTCATGCCAGTTGGCAACCGTGATGCTGCCAGTGCAGAATTCACCAAGGCTAGCACACCCGATCAGCATAGCATTGAAGAAGTCAGTCAATTTTTAACCATTCCTGTCCAACAGTGCCTGAAAACACTGATTGTAAAAGGTGATGATGACACGCTGGTTGCTCTGTTACTGAGAGGAGACCACGAGCTGAATCCACTCAAAGTGGAAAAAATAGACGGTATTTTCGCGCCGCTCACCTTCGCAAATGATGCGGAAATCAACCAAAACTGCCATTGCAAACCGGGTTCTATTGGACCTATCAATTTAACCATGAAGATCATCGCTGACCGCAGTGTGACCTTAATGGCTAATTTTGTCTGTGGTGCTAATGAAGATGGACAACATTTCACCGGAGTCAACTGGGGACGTGACCTACCCTTCCCTGCACAAATTGAAGACCTTCGCACGGTAGTTGAAGGCGACATCAGCCCGGATGGCTTAGGTAAAATAGAAATTGCACGGGGAATTGAAGTCGGCCATATCTTTCAACTCGGCACAAAATATAGTGCTGCTATGAAAGCGGACGTTATCAACGAAAACGGTAAAAACCAGACGATGATAATGGGTTGTTACGGAATTGGCGTTTCCCGCGTGGTCGCATCAGCCATTGAGCAAAACCATGATGCACGAGGCATCTTATGGCCTGCCAGCCTTGCGCCTTTCCAAGTGGCTATCTGCCCCATGAACATGCACAAATCAGAACGCCTGAAAACCGCCGCCGAACAACTCTATCAGAATTTGTTAAAAGTGGGTATTGAGGTATTGTTTGATGACCGCAAGGTACGAGCCGGTTTCATGTTCTCTGATATGGAACTGATAGGTATTCCACACTGTATCATCATCAGCGATAAGGGTTTGGATACGGGTTTGGTGGAATATAAAGCGAGAACCGTAGAGCAAAATCAGGAAATTCCGTTTACTGACCTTATGGGGTTTTTGCAAGCTAAACTTGCTGAAAACGCGGTTTAATCTGTTTGTGAAGTTTGTAAGCTGAAATCCAGCCGATAAATCAGTGATTGATCTATCGGCTAGGTTTGTTTATGTGTTACTGCGACTTAGGTTGAGCTTTAATAGAAACATCCGCATTTGCTTGCAAGCTAGCTAGCATTGCATTAAATTCTGACTGACCAAATGCCTTGGCGAGATTCTTCTTAGCCAATTGCATCTGTTTCTTATCATCATCGCTAATAACACCCAAGGCGACTTTTTTCAGACTGACCACAACCTGTTCACCAGTAGGTAGCCCAACAGTAAAAGTCGTTGCTTTACCAGCAACTGGCTTTGCTGCTTTAAAAATCGCATCGCTAAGTTGTTCTGGTAAAGCGTTCTTGCTACGCGTCAAGCCAATTGACTCTTTTACAGCCAACTTAAGCTCGGCAGCTACTTTCTGGATAGTTTCTCCAGCTTGTACTCGTTGCTTGATCTTATTTGCCTGTTCAATCGTTTGCTTGCTGGCCTTATCGCTATTGAGTGCAGCAATCACATCTTGTTTGACGGCATTTAGCTCGCGTACTGCGGCTGGTTTGCGCTCGAGCAGCCGTAATACAACCAAACGATCCGCACCTAATTCAATCGGCGCACTATTATTGCCTTGCAATACTTCCTCAGAAAATGCAGCATCACGAATTTTTTGCTCTGCGGCGATTTTATCGCCTTTGTCTTTGGCAAATAATCCCGACTTGTTAACGGTAAGGCTAAGTGCTTCAGATACAGTCAACAAATTATCTGGATTTTCATAGCTCATTTGAGTCAGCTTTTCACCCGCTTCGTAAAAGGCATTTTCAGCCTGAGCCTTTTGATAGGCTTTGGTGACTTCGTTCTTAACGGTTTCAAAAGACTTAACGTCGCCAGCGACTAACTCGGTCACTTTGATCAAATGATAACCAAATGAAGACTTGACTGGTTTAGACACTTCACCTGCTTTTAAGGCACTTGCCACTTCTTCAAATGATTTTTCCATACTACCTACGATGAACAAACCTAAATCGCCGCCCTTTTTAGCGGTGAGTTTATCATCGGACACCTCCGCAGCTATTGCAGCAAAGTCTTTACTCTTCAAATCTTGTTGCGCTTTTACAGCTTTTGCCAACGCTGTTTTGTCATCGGTTTTTGCATTGACGGCAAACAGAATATGGCTGATTTTGCGCCGTTCTGGTGTGCTGTATTGTTCTTTTTGTTCTTCATAATAAGCACGGAGCTTATCGTCGGTCACTTCAATTTTTTTAGCAATGTCTCCCAACGAAAGTTCTACGTACTCTACAGAAACCTGCTCTGGTATTTTGTACTCAGCTTGATGCTGCTGGTAATAAGCTGCAATATCTTGGTCACTGGGTTGTGTCGTTATTTTTTCAACAGCGACGGTTACATAATCGACATCGCGTTGTTGATTTTGAATTTTGAAGAAATTATCAATCGCATATTGCGTCGCAAAACTGCTGTCAATGATACTACGCTGAAATTGCTCCATAATCAGCGCGCTTTTAATTTTGTTCACAAACTCAGCCGATGACATTCTTTGTGAAGTAAGCAGCGATTTATAGCGCTTGTCATCAAATTTGCCATCGGTTTGAAAATACGGCAAGGTTTCGATAAAGGCTCGTGTGCTAGAATCGGTTGCGACCAATCCTTCTGCATGTGCGTACTGCAATAACACTTCATCTTTAATTAGTTTATCCAACGATTGCTGCTTTAAAAGCTGCTCATCAACCGTCATGCCCTGAAAATTCTGGGCGTATTGTTCGTAAGCTTTGTTGACATCACGCTGATAAAAATCTTTATCACCAACGGATGCAACCGCCGCTTCCTTACCCGTATCTACGTAATTTTGAATACCCCATAACGCAAACGGTACACATATTACTATCAAGATGATCCAAGCAAAGGTGCCTTGCGCCTTTTCTCTAATTGTCGTCAGCATGAACTCAATCCCAAAGAAGCTATATTATCTAAGTAAGTACTGGTTTTATCAGCACTCCCCAGAAAACCCTATTAAAAAAAAAGCCCCGAACCTATCGGAACGGGGCTTTATATTTGGCGGAGCGGACGGGGCTCGAACCCGCGACCACCGGCGTGACAGGCCGGTATTCTAACCAACTGAACTACCGCTCCAAAGTCTGGTGGGTGCTGAGGGGTTCGAACCCCCGACCCTCGCCTTGTAAGGGCGATGCTCTCCCAGCTGAGCTAAGCACCCGACTAAAGACGACTATTTTATAGCATCTTTAAGAGTTTTACCAGCCTTAAATGACGGGATTTTTGCTGCTTGAATGGTTATCTCACGCCCTGTTTGAGGATTGCGTCCTAAACGTTCAGCCCTTTCTTTTACAAGATAAGTACCAAAACCAACCAACGTTACAGAGTCGCCTCTGCTTAATGCACCAGTTACTGAACTGATAAAACCTTCCAAAGCACGGCCAGAATCAGCCTTCGATAATCCTGAAGACTCTGCAATAGCATCAATAAGTTCCGATTTATTCATTTATTCCCCCTTAGGAAAGTGAGTATTTAGTTAGGAAAGTGTACGTAGTTTTTATGTTGCAAGAACAGTGTTTTGATTCTTATAGTGGCTCAATCGATTACATAAGAATAAACCCAGGGTATTTATAACAACTGCCTTCGCACAGTGTCAAGCATTAAAGATCAGTGTATCTTGCATCCTGACCATTTAATACCCACACGCACTGTTTCAGTGCGCTATTACACCAGGACTAGGTTTGATTTTGACCGTGTCAGTTTCGCCTTTAGCTTGCTCGTCACTGGCGATTTTCACCAACGGACTAGGCATATACTGCAAGGCTACTTCCAGCACTTCATCTATCCATTGCACCGGTTTTATAAGCAAATTCTGCTTAATATTTTCGGGTATCTCAACCAAATCTTTTTCATTTTCAGCAGGGATTAAAACTGTAGTAATGCCGCCCCGATGGGCAGCCAACAGCTTTTCCTTTAACCCACCAATCGGTAATACTTGGCCGCGTAAGGTGATTTCCCCCGTCATGGCGACATTAGCGCGAACCGGAATTTTGGTAAGCGCCGAAACAATTGCCGTACACATGGCAATCCCCGCGCTAGGGCCATCTTTCGGTGTCGCCCCTTCCGGTACGTGAATATGAATATCATTCTTTTGAAAGATTTCGTTATCCAGCCCCAGTATGTCGGAACGACTCCTGACCACTGTCATAGCGGCCTCGATAGATTCCTTCATCACGTCGCCTAACTTGCCGGTGGCCGACTGTTTGCCCTTACCTGGGGTAACCGCCGTCTCTATAGTCAACATCTCCCCGCCCACTTCAGTCCAGGCCAATCCGGTGACTTGTCCAATTTGATCCTGCTCTTCGGCAAGACCATAATGATAGCGTTTGACTCCCAAGTAGTTATTCAGGTTTTCGGGTGTGATAACTGTTTTTTCCTGACTAGGCGCAAGCAACAAATTTTTCACGACTTTGCGGCATATTTTTGAAATATCGCGCTCAAGACTACGTACCCCAGCCTCGCGGGAGTAATAACGGATCATATCCCTGACTGCTGTTTCAGTAATTTCAATTTCGCGCTCTTTCAAGCCATTATTTTTTATCTGCTTTTGAATTAGGTACTTGAGTGCTATGTTTATTTTTTCATCTTCAGTATAACCGGCAATCCTTATTACTTCCATCCTGTCCAACAAGGCAGGCGGGATGTTCATGGTATTGGCTGTAGCAACAAACATCACATCAGACAAATCAAAATCGACTTCCAGATAATGATCAGAGAAAGTGTGATTTTGCTCTGGATCAAGCACTTCCAGTAAGGCTGATGCAGGATCGCCACGGAAATCAGCCGCCATCTTGTCAATTTCATCCAGCAAAAATAAGGGATTTCGGGTTTTGACTTTTGCCATGCTCTGCAAGATTTTGCCTGGCATGGAGCCAATATACGTGCGCCGATGACCGCGAATTTCCGCTTCATCTCGAACGCCACCCAAGGCCATCCGCACATACTTACGGTTAGTCGCTCTGGCGATGGATTCGCCTAACGAGGTTTTGCCAACCCCAGGCGGCCCAACTAAACATAATATCGGTCCTTTAAGCTGTTTAACGCGTTGTTGCACCGCAAGATACTCCAAGATGCGTTCTTTAACCTTTTCCAGTCCGTAATGCTCAGATTCAAGAATTTGCTCGGCATCTTTCAGCACCCGTGTGACCTTGGTTTTTTTCTTCCACGGCACATTCACCATCCAGTCGATGTAATTCCTTACAACCGTGGCTTCGGCGGACATCGGCGACATCAACTTAAGTTTATTTAGCTCTGTGTTGGCTTTGGTTTTCGCTTCTTTAGACATGCCAGCTTCTTCGATCTTGTTTTCCAAGTCTTCGATCTCGTTAGGCACATCGTCCATATCACCCAATTCCTTTTGGATGGCTTTCATCTGTTCGTTGAGATAATACTCCCGTTGGTTTTTTTCCATTTGCTGCTTTACGCGCACCCGGATTTTCTTTTCCATTTCCAGAATATCAACTTCACCTTCCATGAGTGCCATCAGCACTTCCAGGCGTTGCTCAATGTCGGCGGTTTCGAGTATCACTTGTTTTTCGTGGATTTTGATGGCGATGTGTGCCGCCATCGTATCAGCAAGTCGGCTAGGGTCATCAACGCCACTCAATACATTCAGCACTTCGGGCGGAATTTTGTTATTGAATTTAACGTACTGATCGAAGGTATTCATGACCGTGCGCTTTAAGGCATCCAGCTTTTGCTCGGAAATAAGCAGAATGTCATTAATTTTTGACACGGTAGCTGATATAAAGCCATCGGTTTCTTTATAGCTCAGGACTTGGCTACGTTCGCTACCTTCTACCAACACCTTAACGGTACCATCCGGCAGTTTCAATAGCTGTAAGATATTAGCTAAAGTGCCAACTTCATACAAATCGGTAAAATCTGGCTCATCGACTCCGGCTTCTTTCTGCGCGACCAGCAAAATTTGCTTGTTTTCCAGCATGGCGGCATTCAATGCGTCGATGGATTTCTGCCTGCCAACAAACAAAGGAATGACCATGTGGGGATACACGACCACATCCCTTAGCGGCAATACGGGAACTAAAATTTCTGATTCTTTCATCTTCTGTGCTTCCATTAATGGAACAAAACGTGCGTTAGCTGTGATTATGGGGATGTTATTTCAAATAGCAACAATGAAATTGTATTAGCGAGATGGGCGTAGCAATATTTTTACATTTTTCGCGGATTGCAGGTCGGCAAAAACAAAAAAGGAGCTTTAAACTGCAAAGCTCCTTATCTGAGTTCCTGATGAACCGCTGCGTTTAAGCCTTTATTTTTTCCGTCTCGTAAACCAGATACGGCTCGGCTTCGCCCATAATAACGCCTTCATCGACCACGACCTTGCTGATATTATCGGCAGATGGCAGTTCGTACATGGTGTTGAGGAGGACATTCTCGACAATGGTTCTTAACCCCCTGGCACCGGTTTTCCGTTCCATGGATTTACGTGCTATAGCACCAAGTGAGTCTTCTCTAAACTCTAACTCTGCACCTTCCATCTCAAACAAATGTTGATATTGCTTGATTAAGGCATTTTTGGGTTCGGTTAAGATTTTGATTAAAGCGGCTTCATCCAGTTCATCTAATGTAGCAACCACAGGTAATCGACCCACAAATTCAGGGATCAAACCATATTTAATCAGGTCTTCCGACTCAACATCAGCGAAAAGTTGCCCGACATTTTTGCTTTCATCTTTCGTTTTAACATCGGCAGAGAAACCAATGCCGCCTTTTTCGGAACGTGCCTTGATGACTTTATCCAAGCCAGCAAACGCGCCACCGACGATAAACAGGATATTAGCGGTGTTGACTTGCAAAAACTCTTGTTGTGGATGTTTACGTCCGCCTTGCGGTGGCACTGAAGCAATCGTGCCTTCGATCAGCTTTAATAAGGCCTGTTGTACGCCTTCGCCAGACACGTCGCGGGTAATGGAGGGATTGTCAGATTTGCGTGATATTTTGTCGATTTCATCAATATACACGATGCCCGTTTCGGCTTTTTCGACATCGTAATCGCATTTTTGCAAAATCTTTTGGATAATGTTTTCGACATCTTCACCAACATAGCCAGCTTCGGTCAACGTCGTCGCATCAGCGATGGTAAATGGCACATCCAGCAGCCTAGCCAAAGTTTCAGCCAATAAGGTCTTGCCAGATCCGGTTGGACCAATCAGCAAAATATTGCTTTTTGCCAGTTCTACCCCGTCTTTTTTGGTCTTATTCCGTAGCCTTTTATAATGATTGTAAACAGCCACTGCCAGAATTTTCTTAGCGCGTTCTTGCCCTATCACGTAGCTATCAAGCTCTTCTTTGATTTGCTTGGGCTTGGGCAGCTCGCCGCCGTAAAAGGAAGATGACTTATCCAGCAATTCATCTTTGATGATGTCGTTGCATAAATCAACGCATTCGTCACAGATGTAAACTGACGGCCCTGCGATCAGCTTTCTGACTTCTTGCTGGCTTTTGCCGCAAAATGAACAATAAAGCAGCTTGTCGTCGTCCTTGCTGTGTTTGTCATTACTCATAGTTTTGGACTCCTGAAAAGGCCCATACCAATATGATTATCATCTTTCACTAAAATCACTAAATCCGAATGTTTTGTCACTGTTGTATATTGCTTAAACGGGTGCAATAGTTCTATTCGACAAAACTTTATCAATTAAACCGTAGCTGACCGCATCTTCGGGGCTTAAAAAATTATCCCTGTCGGTATCAATTGCCACTTTTTCTACTGGCTGCCCAGTATGATGCGATAAAACCTTGTTCAATTTGTCTCTGATTAGCAATATTTCCCGCGCATGAATGTCAATATCTGACGCTTGCCCCTGAAAACCACCCAAAGGCTGGTGGATCATCATGCGTGAATGCGGTAAGCAATAACGCTTACCTTTAGCGCCACCGGTCAATAGCAAAGCACCCATACTGGCTGCTTGACCAATACACATGGTACTGACATCGGGCTTGATGAACTGCATGGTGTCGTAAATTGACATACCCGCAGTTACCGAGCCACCTGGCGAATTGATATATAGATGTATATCTTTGTCGGGATTTTCCGACTCCAGAAACAGCAACTGCGCTACCACCAGATTAGCCATATAGTCTTCAACCTGACCGATCAGGAAGATGACGCGTTCTTTTAACAGTCTGGAGTAAATATCAAAACTGCGTTCACCGCGCGCGGTTTGCTCTATGACAATCGGCACTAAGGTACCGGCAGCTTGCGGCGATATAATCTGGTTTATGTTGTTGTGTTTGTTATACATTAATTATGTGTTTAGCGTTGATTTGCATCCATAATATCACTAAAACCTACGGTTTCATCAGATATTTTTGACTGTGAAACCAGCCATTCGACGGTCTGATCCTCTAACACCATTTGCTGAACACTCTGCAAACGGCTCTTATCCGAGTAGTACCATGATACATAAGCCTCCGGTTGTTCGTAGCTTTTCGCCATATCTTCTATTGTCGTGCGTACTTTTTCGTCGTCAACTTTAATTTCTTTAATATGGATGATTTCACCCAAAATCAACCCTAAAGCTACGCGCCGCTGCGCCTGATCTTTAAACATTTCCTTAGGCAACTGCAAATCTGCCTGTTTTAATTTATTTCTTTTGGCAGATTCAAGATACGGCTTCATTAATGTTTGAATTTCTTCGTCGATCAAGATGTTAGGAACAGGCGGCTGGATTTTTTCGTACAAGGCCTCCAATACCGAATTTTTCAATTTGCCATGTAGCGCTTGGGTAAGTTCTCGCTGCATATTGGTTTTTATATCGTCACGAAAGGTAGCCAATAAGCCATCTTGAGTGCCATAAGCCTTGATGAACTCTTCATCAACCGCTGGCAATATTGGCTCTTCTACCTTAAAAGTCTCAACGTCAAAATCGGCGGCTTTGCCAGCCAGTTTTGCATTGCTGTAATCTTCTGGGAAGGTGACCAAAAAGGTTTTGCCATCGTCTTTTTTAAGACCCATCAGATTATCTTCAAAGCCAGGAATCATTTGCTTTGCGCCGATTTCCACTTGAAAATCTTGCACCCTGCCTTCGGTAAAATTTTCGCCTTCACACACACCTGAAAAAGCTATCGTAATGCGATCTTTACTCTGGGAAGCCCGTTCAACTTCATTCCAGGTTTTTTTCTGTGTCTGCAATTTTTCGATCATCGCATCAACATCGCTTTCCTCTACCGACGCAGAAGTGCGCGTTATTGCCAAACCTTCAATGCCTTCCAAGGAAATCTCAGGATAAACCTCAAACTCGGCGATATATTTGAAGCCTTCGGTTTCATCCAAATCATGAATTTTGGGTTGACCAGCAGGATTTAACTTTTGGTCACGCAAAGCATCATAATAGGTGGATTGAATTAAATCCCCAGCCACTTCACCGCGTACCTTTTCGCCATACATTTTGTTGACGACGTGCTGCGGCACTTTGCCTGGGCGGAAACCATCAATCTTGACCTGACGAGACAAAGTTTTTAAACGCTCGGCCATTTTTTCCTGAACGACAGCTTCAGGTACGATAACAGTCATTTTTCTGCTTAATTCGGATGTCTTCTCGACAGAAACTTGCATGGGTTTACCTCAACAAACGGTTTGGATTTTTACGGGAATGCCGAAACTCGGCGTATTTATTATAGACAAGCAAAGCTCAGACTAGCTTACTTAAGCAATTAGTGGTGCGAATGGGGAGACTCGAACTCCCACAGGCTGCCCTACTGGAACCTAAATCCAGCGCGTCTACCAATTTCGCCACATTCGCACATGATCGAGCCGTGCATTATAGTGGTTAGCAAGATTGGCAACAAGCGATAACTTCCAAGTTTGGCAGTTATGGTGTTCAATAAGCAACCGACACCTTAAATCCTAACTGGCGAATTTCTTCCGCAACCGCATTCAAAACATCGGGTAATATCGCTGCCAATTGACTGGCTTCCGGCTGCATAGATGGTCTTGCCAAGGTATAAAGCAGGATTTCTTTAACCTCAGTCGTCGCACTGATGATTTTTAAAGCCTCCAAATATGCCAGCTTTTCTTTAACAGGCCAGCCCTGCCCAGCGTAATCAAATAGGCAAGTTTGTAATTTTGTCGTACACAACTCGGATGAAATTCTGATATTTTCCAGGCTGCTTTTAACCGATTGTGTGGCTTCGTTAATCAGCACCCTACCCTCTTTGGTGGTGCTATCAAACTTAAACCATACCTCACCGCCATAGCTATGCAAGGCTTTCAGCCCTTTCCTCACTTTTTGTTGATGTATCAAGCTGCCATTGGTGATCAACACAAAACGGCTTTTCGGTAACACGCCGTTTTCTGTTGCGACATTTCCTATCAGATCAATGATTTGAGCGAAATTTTTAACACTGGTTGGCTCACCATTACCTGAAATCGCTATATCTTTAATGACGCGATTGTCAGTTTCCACTTGAAAACGCTGGTAGAAATCACCCTGCTGGACATCGTTAAGAAACCCCCTCAACTCCTCTTCTAGTAAAGGTAAGTCCAGATCAGGTGCTGCACCCTTGATTAAATCTGGCACTTGGCAATAAACACAACGCCAATTGCAGGCATTGTTAGTGTTGAAATTGATGCCCACTGACAGTCCGCCAGCACGCCTGGAAAGCACAGGGTAGACGTATTTTAGACCTGCTATGTCGCGATCGTGGTTGCTAGTGGTTAGTAAGGACGAATTATTGTTATTTGAGATATGCTCTATCTCCTTCTGATTCATAAAATAAAACCCAACAAATCGAAGCCCTAACTGTTGGGCTTCACTATTGCTCAAATCAACCAAAAAAATTACTTTTCCTCAATCACCTGAAAAAACGTCTCGTTTTCCTTAATCATCCCCAATTCATCCCGCGCCCTTTCTTCAATGGCTTCCTGACCTTTCCGTAAATCCAGTACCTCAGCATAAAGCGCATCGTTACGCTCTTTCTTTTCTTTGGTCTTTTCTTTTAGGACATCAAGGCGGGCTTGGTATTCCTTTATTTGGGCAATACTGCCATCACCTACCCATAAGCGGTATTGCAGGTGGATTATCAGCAAGATAATGATGGCTATGATGTATTTCATGGGTCAGACCAAAGGCTCAAGGCGAAAGCGGCAAGTTCCTTTTCCCTTGAGGGACGACCGCCAGGGATGGCGGGGCTGCAACCGTTCCATACGGTTGCCAGCATTCTCCACATCCCGGTGGGTCAAGTGCGGCGACAGGTAGGGAGCTTGCGCCGCAAAAGTTAGGATGAGGGGATTAAAACACAAATTTTTATTCTCCTCATCCCAACCCTCTCCAGCAGGAGAAGGAGCTTTCTTTATATAACTTAACGTCATTTGCCTTTGGCCTTGTGCCTTTCGCCTTGGTTTTTAAAGCATCTTAAACGCACTACGCCCTGCATATATCGCCGCACTTCCCAGCTCTTCTTCAATCTTCATCAGGCGGTTGTATTTGGCAACACGGTCTGAACGGCTGAGTGAGCCGGTTTTGATTTGGCCAGTACCGGTTGCAACGGCTAAATCGGCAATCGTGGTATCTTCGGTTTCGCCGGATCGGTGTGACATGACGGCGGTATATCCGGCTTTGTGCGCCATATCAACGGCAGCAAAAGTTTCTGTTAACGTACCAATTTGGTTGACTTTAATCAGGATTGAATTGGCAATATTTCTTTCGATGCCTTTCTTCAAAATGGCAGGATTAGTTACGAATAAATCATCACCAACCAATTGGATGCGGTTGCCGAGTTTCTCGGTCATTAATTTCCAACCATCCCAGTCGTTTTCATCGAAACCGTCTTCGATGCTGATGATGGGGTAACGATTAACCCAATCGACGAAGAAATCCGCCATTTGCGCTGACGAATAGGTTTTACTTTCTGAGACAAGATCATAAATGCCGTCATGGTAGTATTCAGAAGCGGCGGCATCCAAGCCTAAGTAAATGTCTTTACCTGGCTTGTAACCGGCTTGTTCGATGGCTTGCAGGATAACGCTGATGGCTTCTTCATTAGATGACAAGTTTGGCGCAAAGCCGCCTTCATCACCGACTGTGGTTGCCAAACCTTTAGATTTCAAAACTTTCGCCAAGTTATGGAATACTTCCGCACCATAACGGATGGCTTCGCGGAAGTTAGGCGCACCGACAGGCAAGATCATGAATTCTTGCAGGTCAACGCTGTTATCAGCGTGCGAACCGCCATTGATGATGTTCATCATCGGCACGGGTAAAATGAACTCGCCGGATTTGTTGAAATGCTTATATAAAGGTTGTCCGGCTTCTTTTGCAGAGGCATGAGCCGCCGCCATTGATACTGCCAACATGGCGTTTGCGCCTAAACGCGCTTTCGTATCAGTGCCATCAAGAGCGATCATTTTATTGTCAAGAGCAGCTTGATCAGCGGCATCCAACCCAACAACGGCAGAACGGATTTCAGTAAGGACGTTATTAACTGCGTTTAACACGCCTTTGCCCAAGTAACGGGCTTTGTCGCCGTCGCGTAATTCGATGGCTTCGCGTTCTCCGGTTGATGCGCCAGAGGGCACCATCGCGCTGCCCACTATGCCTGATGCCAGGATGACATCAGCTTCTACGGTTGGGTTACCGCGTGAATCTAAAATTTCTCTTGCACGTATTTCTTTAATGACTGCCATAAGGTTTCCTATAAGGTTGTTTCTATCAAGGGGGTTGATTTAACCGCCCTGTCGATGGTTAATAAGACTTCTAATAATTCTTGCATTCTGTGTAACGGCCAGGAGTTAGGGCCGTCGCTTTTTGCTTCCGCTGGGTTCGGATGGGTTTCCATAAACAGTCCGGCAATGCCAACCGCCGTTGCCGCTCGCGCCAATACAGGGACGAATTCACGTTGTCCACCTGAGTGCGTACCTTGTCCGCCGGGTAGTTGTACAGAATGGGTGGCATCAAACACGACGGGGCAGCCTGTATCACGCATAACTGCGAGTGAGCGCATGTCAGATACCAGATTGTTATAACCAAAGGATACGCCACGCTCGCAAACCATGATCTGCTCATTGCCAGTAGCCTTGGCTTTCTTGGCGACATGCACCATATCCCACGGCGCTAAAAACTGACCTTTTTTGATATTGACCGCAATCCCTTGTGAAGCTACAGCTTGGATAAAATTGGTTTGTCTGCACAAGAACGCGGGTGTCTGCATCACATCAACCACAGATGCGACTTCTGCAAGCGGCGTATCTTCGTGGACATCCGTTAAAACGGGTACGCCAATCTGTTTTTTAACGTTACTCAATATGTTCAAGCCCGTTTCCAGACCCAATCCCCTAAAGGTTTCGTGCGAAGAGCGGTTTGCCTTATCGAACGAGGATTTGTAGATGAAGGGAATATTTAAAGCTGTCGTCAATTCTTTGAGATAACCTGCGGTATCTATAGCCAATTGCTCGCTTTCTATCACACAAGGCCCTGCGATCAAAAAAAATGGTTGGTCTAATCCTACTTCAAAACCGCATAGCTTCATTGAACTGTTTCCTTTTTATGTTGTGCCGCCGCCATTACAAAACCGGAAAACAGCGGATGGCCTCTTCTGGGTGTCGAGGTAAATTCAGGATGGAATTGACAAGCCAAAAACCAAGGATGATTAGGAATTTCGATGACTTCCACCAAGCGACCATCAATAGACTTGCCCGAAAAACGTAACCCTGCTTGTTCCAATCTTTCAATATATTGATTGTTAAATTCGTAGCGGTGGCGATGTCTTTCAGTAATCACATCTTTTTGGTACATTTGATAAGCCAGAGAATCCGGTTTTAATCGGCACTGTTGACCGCCCAAGCGCATTGACCCACCCAAATCGGATTGCTCATCACGGATTTCCAACTGTCCGCTTTCATCCATCCACTCGGTAATCAAGCCAATGACCGGATGGGGAGACTTAGGCAAAAACTCTGTACTGTGTGCGCCTTCCAGCCCCGCCACATCCCTGGCAAACTCTATGACGGCGACTTGCATACCCAAGCAAATGCCCAAATAAGGAATCTTGTTCTCACGTGCATACCGGACTGTGGCAATTTTACCTTCTATGCCACGTTCACCAAAACCGCCAGGCACCAGGATCGCATCGACATCTTTTAGACTGGCAATGCCTTCATCTTCTATCATTTCTGAATCAATGTAAGTGATATTGACTTTATTACGCGTAGAGATACCCGCATGGGTAAGGGCTTCATTTAACGATTTGTACGCATCGGAATGATCGACATATTTGCCGACAATGGCAATCTTTACTTCGGACGTTGGGTGCGCCAAGGCCTCGACAACCTGCTGCCATTCGGACAAATCGGCGGGCGGCACATTCAGCCTTAGCTTGTTGACGACAATCTCATCCAAGCCTTGCTCATGGAGGAGGAGCGGAATTCGGTAAATGGAATCGGCATCCACGGCGGAGATAACCGCCTTTTCTTCGACATTCGTGAACAGCGCGATTTTACGGCGGTCGCTTTCGGGGATGGGTTGCTCAGAGCGGCACATCAAAATGTCCGGCTGGATACCGATGGAACGCAACTCTTTGACCGAATGCTGGGTCGGTTTGGTCTTGATCTCCCCAGCAGAGCGGATATAAGGTACCAGGGTAAGATGAATGAACAAAGCCCGTTCTGCACCCAGTTCCACCCGCATTTGCCGGATGGCTTCTAGGAATGGTAGGGATTCAATATCGCCGACTGTGCCGCCAATCTCAATCAGCGCGATGTCCATACCTTCTGCACTCTGATAAATGCGGTTTTTGATTTCATCGGTAATATGTGGAATAACCTGGACAGTCGCCCCCAGGTATTCACCTCTACGTTCTCTGCGTAGGACGCTGTCGTAAACCTGACCTGCCGTGAAACTGTTTTTTCGGGTCAATGTGGTTTTCAGAAAACGTTCATAATGACCCAAATCCAGATCGGTTTCCGCGCCATCTTCAGTGACAAACACCTCGCCGTGCTGAAACGGGCTCATCGTACCTGGATCGACGTTGATATAAGGGTCAAGCTTGGTCATGGTAACTGTCAGCCCCCGTGCCTCCAGGATTGCCGCCAAGGAGGATGCAGCAATACCTTTGCCCAGCGATGACACCACGCCGCCAGTGATAAATATGTATTTGGTCATGAAAAAATGATAAGACTTCGGGATTTAGCCGATGTGCTGCTTGAAATGCCTATTTTAATCGACATCGGGCGTGTCGTCATTGCCTTTTGGATTTATTTTGCGTTGGATGATGCGTAAACAGGGTTCTTTCATCTCACAATAAAATTCAGCATTAACCCAATGTTCGCCGACTGCCGCCAGTTTGCTATCCAGATAAATCAAAGGAATCATAATCCTTTCCCACGGCGGAATCCCGATCTCCTGAAAAAGTTTCTTTAAGTCATGATGGCCTTTACGCCCAGGTAATTCAATGGTTTCACCACCGGAACGAAAGCTTACAGTAATACTTGAATTTCGCCATTGCTCAACGGGTATGCCGCTGGCTGATTCCAAGATTTCATAAGCCCAATTATCTGTTATCTGCAATAAGACTGTATCGGAAGGCCAAACAAATTGATCTTCTAACTTTTGTGGCGAAGGTTTCAGACAATAAACTGAATCGCGGTATCGGCGAATACATCGACCTTGTGTCGATAAGACAGGATCAGCATCTTCCCTAGCGGCGATAACTTCTCCAAGTATCCGTTGCACGACATCCTCGCTGGGCATTTTTAAACCCAGACACTGAAACCATTGCCTGATAATTGATGGCTGTTGCAATGCCGGATAGCTTTGCAATCGGTTAATGGATAAGGTGTTATCGCTAGGACTTAAAACCATTGTTAACCCGTCGTTGGCAACTGCATCCAATAAGTCTTGTGCATTCGCGCAATGCCTAGCCGAACGAGAAACCGTAAGGTCTAAAGAAGGCCAGCGTTGCTTAAGTTTGGGAATAATGTCATTCCGCAGGAAATTGCGGTCGAAATGCGTGCGCTGATTGCTGGGGTCTTCAATCCATTGTAATCCGTGACTTTTTGCGTATTCGATAATCGCGGCTTTGAAAAAACCCAGCAATGGCCTTATTAACCTACCCTCGCCAAACGCCATGTTATCCGGCATACCGGACAAACCTTTAAGCCCGCTGCCACGAAACAATTGCAACAACACAGTTTCCAATTGGTCTTCGGCATGTTGGGCGACGAGCAACACATCATCCTTAGCCAACAACGGTTTCAAGGCGGCATAACGGGCATTACGGGCGGCTTCTTCTGGGCTTTCTCCAAGCTTTGCTTCGGCATGAATTGTCAAACTGAGAAAATTTACCCCAAGGTCATGGCAAACTTGCCCGCAGTGTTTGCCCCAGTTTTCCGCCCCAGCTTGCAAACCGTGATTGATGTAAACGGCGGTTATTTTGGGCTTTTGGTTTTCAACAGACGCACACAAATGCAGCAACACATGGGAGTCTATGCCGCCGCTGTAGGCGATATAAATGTTTTGGGCGGCGAGTAATTGCAGATTGTGGGTGAGTTTGTGAACACCTTTAAGACAATTATCTGAAGTATGAGGTTGGGTATTGGTATTCATCCTAATCTATTGGATTTATAGTATGTCACTTACGCGACGGTTTGTTTAAATGCCAGTTCCCGCACTGGCAAGCGGGTTACTTTTCTTTGTGCGGACAAAGTTAGTAGGATGCGTTGTACGCACCTTTTTTGGTGCATGGAATGCACCCTACTTGACTCAATGTGTTACAGGATTTTCCATGCATCCTAACCCGACATTTCAATGCTAAACGTCATTTGTTGGGTTGCGACGCGCCTAAACCTTAGCTCGTAGATACGAACCGCATCGTTCGTGTTTCGTGAATGATGCGGTTCACTTTGTTCACCACATCCTACAATTACCCGCCCTATCCCGTTATGCCGCGCCGAGCATCGGAGCATTTATCGGGAATAGCCCGTTAGGGGTGCGGCAGGGATGCCGCACGTTGCCGGAGGGACAGGGAAGTCCCTTCCGGCAACCCCGGTAAATGCGAGAAGCGCAGGAAGCAAGCGGCATCCGGGTCGCCTTTTCTTTGGATACTTTCTTTTGGCGAAGCAAAAGAAAGTACCTCGTCCGTGGGTACGAGAACCCACATTAAAATAGCCGTCGCGTTAGCGACACCATATTGCGTTCATCCTTCGACAAGCTCAGGACGAACGGTTATTTTTTATTAATTTCATGGTACGACAGGCTCACCACGAACGGCTTTGTAATTTATCTATCGTCTTGATAGGTACACAATGCGTACCCTACATCTACTTAACAACTTCCTCAACAAACGCCCCAAAGCCCATCAAACGTTGGTAACGCGTTGCCAGCAGATCATCCAGCGTTTGTTGTTGCAGGTAGGTCAAGTGCCTGACCAGCACTTCCTTCAAGCTCTCGGCGATGGCGGGGTAATTGCGGTGTGCACCGCCTAACGG
Organism: Methyloglobulus sp.; assembly: GCF_964779595.1. Taxonomy (NCBI): domain Bacteria; kingdom Pseudomonadati; phylum Pseudomonadota; class Gammaproteobacteria; order Methylococcales; family Methylococcaceae; genus Methyloglobulus; species Methyloglobulus sp. Next base: position 12,778 of record NZ_CBAROL010000013.1, on the reverse strand, counting down.
CTCCCTGACGACTTCATCCAGCAAGCCCAGTTCGCGGATACGGTCTGAAGTGATGCCCATTGCTTCTGCCGCCAACTGTGCCTTATCCGCGCTTTTCCATAAAATAGACGCGCAACCTTCGGGCGAGATCACGGAATACGTGCTGTATTCCAGCATAATCAGGCGGTCTCCCACACCAATCGCCAACGCGCCGCCAGAACCACCCTCCCCTGTTACGGTACAGATGATGGGCGTTTTTAGTTTGGACATTTCAAACAAATTCCTAGCGATGGCTTCACTTTGCCCACGTTCTTCCGCACCAATACCCGGATATGCACCAGGTGTGTCGATCAGACAGATAATTGGCAACCTAAACCGTTCCGCCATCTTCATAATCCGTAATGCTTTGCGATAACCTTCTGGTCTTGGCATTCCAAAATTGCGGTAGATTTTTTGTTTTGTGTCGCGGCCTTTTTGATGTCCGATAACCATCACGGGCTGACCGTCCAATCTCGCCATGCCACAAACAATAGCAGGATCGTCAGCGTAAGCACGATCACCATGCAATTCATGGAAATCGGTAAAGATATGTTCAATATAATCCAGTGTATAAGGCCGCCATGGATGCCGCGAAAGCTGGGAAATCTGCCAATCAGAAAGGGTAGCAAAGATGGATTCAGTCAGGGCTTCGCATCTTTCTTCAAGCTGCGCTAAGGCTTCCGAGATATTGATGTTATTGTCGGATTCGACATTGCGAAGCTCACGGATTTTAGCTTCCAGTTCGGCGATAGGTTGTTCAAAATCAAGAAATTTCAGGTCCATTTAGACTTTTTAGCGTGTAGTTTTAAGATTAAAACGTAGATTTTATAGAAATTTACTAATTAATTCTAAATAAATCCCAGTTTCTTTTGCTTGGACGTTTTGTGATAGCCTTTCGGCATGATCGCCATACGGACTGCTTGAATAAGTTTAATCAAGTCCTCAGCCCATTACTCCAGCCACTCAATGACATGGTCTTCCAAATCATCCGCTTGCGATTCTGCAACCGCGAAACTTCTGATGGAAACCCCAGCATTTATAACGCTGCTCGGTTTGCCTGAAACCAAAGGATGCCAATCGGCTAGTTCTTTGCCTTCCGCAACTAAACGATAAGCGCAGGTTGACGGCAGCCAGCTAAATTCGGCAACATCATGCTGTTTTAGATCAAGACATTCAGGGACTAAGCGGGTACGTTCAGGATAATTCTTACAACGGCAGGTGGTCAAATCTAATAGCCGACATGCAACGTTGGTATAGTAAACCTTGCCAGTATCTTCATCTTCTAGCTTATGTAGACAGCACTTACCGCAACCGTCACATAACGATTCCCACTCTTCATGGGTCATTTCAGTTAAGGTTTTGGTTTTCCAAAAACGCAAGTGCAAACTAGCCCAGAAAACTCAAAAGGTAAATTGAGGTATCTTAATCATTAGCTTGTGGAATTCACGAAGGGAACAACTCAATTGCGAAGTGTCTGTTAGAACTAAGCATCGTTAGTTCTAGGATGATGGACAAAATTTGGCGGAGAAGCAGGGATTCGAACCCTGGGAGGGGATAAACCCTCAACGGTTTTCAAGACCGCCGCATTCGACCGCTCTGCCACCTCTCCGAAGCCGCATAGTGTAACCTAATGAGGTTAAAAATCAATCGAAACTTAGTTGATACCTTGCTGTAATAACGACTTTACTTGCGATATTTGCGATTAACTTGCAATGGCTTTCAATCTTGAATTGAAAAGATTGTTATCAAAGATAAGTTTTAGATACGGAAATATACTTGACTCCAGTTAATAATAATGATTATCATTACTATCAGTGGCGTATTGACCTCTCCTAGCCTAGCCTAGCCACTGCTAGCTTAACGCGACTGATCCACACTCAGTCGCGTTATTTTTTCCCATTTTAAAATACGGAATATGTTATGTCCGACCAACTTGATTCTATAACGACTGCGGATGTCAGCCATTTACATGCTGCCACTTGTTTGGCGATAACACAATTTACGCAAGGACGGAGATGCCCTTGCCTTGCTAACCGAATTGTCCTGCTATTGCAATATCTGGCGACGCATCCCGAGTTGCCGTTAACTTCAACCAGCAAAGAGTTGTATTTGAATTTGTTGGATTACTGGCAGCAGGTCAATAGGGAGCTTAAACTACACCACCAACAAGAATTAGCTTTGGTTTTCCATTAACTTGTGGCGTTCGAGAACCAAATTGCCCAAAGTTGAGCATCACTGCATCAAAACTTCCAAACCTGCGTTTTCGGTGATGTCCTTAACATTAGGTTTAGCTACCCGAAACAAGTTTACAAAATCAAACAGTTGAGTATCTGCCAATTGTGATGGCGCAACGTTTTGAAGGCTGGTGAAGATAGTTTCCAAGCGACCGGGGAATTGCCTGTCCCAGGCTTTTAACATGACCTTCATGGCTTTCCTCTGTAGGTTTTCTTGCGAACCGCACAGATTACACGGGATGATGGGGTAATTCCTGAATGCGGAAAAACGCTCGATGTCTTTTTCGCGGCAATACGCTAATGGGCGGATGACAATATTTTTTTTGTCATCACTAAGCAACTTAGGTGGCATGGCTTTCAGTTTGCCACCGTAAAAGATATTCAAAAAGAAAGTTTCCAGAATGTCATCACGATGATGACCTAAGGCGATTTTGGTGATGCCATTAGCTTCTGCGTAACCATATAGCGTACCACGCCGCAATCTTGAACATAGCCCACAAGTGGTCGCGCCTTCTGGTATCACGCGCTTAACCACGCTATAAGTGTCTTTTTCGATGATGTGATAAGGCACGCCGATGGATTCCAGGTAATCAGGCAGGACGTGTTCAGGAAATCCTGGTTGTTTTTGGTCGAGGTTGACGGCGATCAATTCAAAATTGACTGGCGCAGTCTTCTGTAAATTCAACAAGATGTCGAGCAAGGTGTAAGAATCCTTGCCGCCCGACAAGCACACCATGACCTTATCACTCTCCTCGATCATGTTGTAGTCGGCAATCGCATCACCGACATAGTGGCGCAAGCGTTTTTGTAGCTTATTGAATTGGGTGCGGGATTTTTGGGTTGGGTCGGTCATAATTGGTTTGGGGATATTCGATAAACGGTATCTACGAGCTACTGCAATGAATGACCCTTGGTTCAGTCAAAATACGAATAAACTATCACTCCAAGAGATGGAACCACTATAATTTTTGTTTCACCGTTAACGCTAGCAGAATAATAAGATCCAGTTTTCTTTCCAGCAGTAATAATACTTCCGAGCAATTCGTGTTCACCACAATAAAACCAAGACCCCTCATTGTACCAACCTTCTGGCACAGGTGTTTCACTCCATGCTGAATAGTGGTTATTCCCATATTTATGAAGAATTCTTGCTTTTGTAGCATTCTCGAAAAATTTCAACCTCTCGGAATTAATTCTCGAAACTGTAGAATCAGATATTTTAAAAATTGCTAAACCACAAGCAATTTCTTCGTGTGATAACAAAGTGTCAGCAATTTTAAATTCGACAGGCATAGACTCCTCGAAAAACAGTCTGCTTGACTCATGGAATATCATAACCGCTAGAGCACACAGAATAGAAACAATCGTTAAACCGACAATAAGCTTCCGTGAACTCATAGCTATTCCTGTTTTTATAATGCTCAACGAACTAAGTTGAGCTGTAGCTGAGCGTGTAGGTGGGTTGGGTTGGGGGCTCGCACATATCGGCAAGGGTTATGCAAAACGGAGGCGTGGGCGAACTGTAACCCAACGATACAGCCTGGAAGATTGAATTATTTTTGATTGTTTTCATTTCCAGGCTGATTTCCACCACTTATCCTCGATTTTATCCACAAAGGGTTTCTTCGCATTGGCAGCACGGCAATAACGGAGGCGACATCACCATTAACATCATAATAAATTACGTACGGAAAACGCTTTGACAGCATCCGATAAAAGCCATATTCTTTCCTGTGGATACCTGCAAAAATAACTAACGACTCAATATCCGATAACAGGCTATCCCAGAAATAATCCCCTACATTTTTGCCGTGTTTATTGTAAAACTTGCGGCCTTCATCAAGATCGTTTTTAGCATCAGTAAGTATTTGAATACGTTTAGCATTCATCCGCCTTATTTTGACCTTAATTCTTCAATGCTTAGGTATTCGGCTCTGCCTTCTTCAATTTTCAGCTTTCTGTCGGTAAGAATAGTTTGATGCCATTTTGGCGATTCTATTTCTGAATCCTCATGGATAAGCGAATCCCAAATGGCTTCCATAGTTTGGAGCTTTTCAGCTTTACTCATTCCGGTAATTTCAATCGTACTCATGGTGTTTACGCCTTTATGGAGAACCTCTCCTTCAACCATTAAACCGCTGAAAAATCAACGTCGCATTCGTTCCACCAAAGCCAAAACTATTGGACATAATGGTGTTCAAGGTGACGTTATCTTGCCGTTCCCGCACGATGGGGATGCCTTCCGCACCGAGATCGAGGTCGGTGATGTTGGCGGAGACGCTGAGGAAGTTATTTTCCATCATCAACAAGGAATAAATCGCTTCGTTAACCCCCGCAGCACCTAAGGCGTGTCCGGTCAGGGATTTGGTGGAACTGACCCAAGGCACGTTTTCTGCGCCGAATACCGCACGTAAGGCTTCCAATTCTTTGGTATCGCCAACTGGCGTACTGGTGCCGTGGGCGTTGATGTAGTCGATTTTGTCATGTACGGTCGCCATCGCCTGCTGCATACACCTAACCGCACCTTCCCCAGATGGCTGCACCATATCGTAGCCGTCGGAGGTTGCGCCGTAGCCTGTCAGTTCAGCATAGATTTTCGCGCCACGGGCTTTGGCGTGTTCCAATTCTTCCATCACCAGCACACCGCCGCCGCCGGAAATCACAAATCCGTCGCGGTTAACATCGTAAGGACGTGATGCAGTATCCGGCGCATCGTTGTATTTGGATGACAATGCACCCATCGCATCAAATAATAAGGAAAGCGTCCAATGCAGCTCTTCACCGCCGCCAGCAAACACGATGTCTTGTTTACCCAATTGGATTAATTCCGAGGCATGGCCGATGCAGTGTGCGCTGGTGGAACAGGCTGAGGTAATCGAATAGTTAACACCCTTAATTTTAAAGGGTGTCGCCAAACACGCGGTATTGGTGCTGGACATGCTGCGGGTGACCATATACGGCCCGACTTTCTTGATGCCCTTCTCACGCAAAATATCCGCTGCATCGACCTGATTCGATGTCGAAGGCCCACCCGAACCCATCACCAAGCCGGTACGGACATTGCTTACGTCATTATCAGCCAAACCTGCATCGGCAATCGCTTGCTGCATGGCGATATAGTTGAACGCCGCGCCATCGCCCATAAAGCGTTTCACTTTGCGGTCAATGAATTCGTCCTGGTCGATGTTGATCGCGCCGTGGACATGGCTGCGGAAGCCCATTTCCTGATAAACATCCGCAAACACAATACCTGATCGCCCTTGCTTTAAGGAATCAAGGACTTCGGCCTTGTTGTTGCCAATGCTGGAGACGATGCCTAAGCCAGTTACCACAACCCGTTTCATAACTACCCCTAAAAATCCGACAAGGAAGTAAACAAACCAACACGCAAATCAGTAGCTTCGTAGATGACCTTGCCATCGACTTCCATCGTGGCATCGGCAATGCCCATATAGAGCTTACGCATGATTAACCGTTTCATATCAAGCCGATAAGTCACTTTTTTAGCCGTCGGTAAAACTTGACCTGTAAATTTGACTTCACCCACGCCTAACGCACGGCCTTTACCTGGCCCGCCCATCCAGCACAGGAAGAATCCCACGAGCTGCCACATGGCGTCCAGCCCCAAACAACCTGGCATGACGGGATCGCCTTGGAAATGACAGGCAAAAAACCACAAATCGGGATGTATGTCCAACTCGGCAATGATCTGGCCTTTACCGTACTTGCCGCCTTCATCGGTAATCAGGGTAATCCTGTCCATCATGAGCATCGGCGGCAACGGCAATTGCGCGTTGGCGGGCCCGTATAGCTCTCCCCTGCCCGATTTCAGCAACTCTTCATAGGTTAATCTATGCTGTTTCGACATAACGATATTCCGCACCTTGTTGGCTATAATTTTTATAAAAGCACTGTATTATCGTACAGACACCGGAAAAAATCAGCTCAAATTTTAGCCAGTTGCATTATGGCGTGACATCCCGCAATAAGTTCTTCAACTTGAGACTGCCTTTTTTTAGCCGCTGCTGATAAATAATCGAGTAAGAAAGTACAGTCGATACGTATTTACGGGTTTCTTTGAAGGGGATGGTTTCTATCCAGATATCAGCAGGAACGGCAGTCGTGATAGGTAACCATTTTTTTGCGCGATTAGGCCCGGCATTATAAGCCGCGCTCGCTAAGGCAACATGACCACCGAAACGATTTAGCAAATCCCTAAAGTAATAACCGCCATAATTTATATTCAGCTCAGGCTTGAATAAATTGTTATCAGATTGCCACGGTTCATGCAGCGATTGGGCAATCGTCATAGCTGTTTTTGGCATCAGCTGCATCAGACCTTTTGCACCCGCAGACGATACTGCATTTTTATCCATCATACTTTCCTGCCGCATCAAACCGAATAGCAAAGCGGCATCAAGCCCATGTTTTTCGGCGCTACTTTGCACCTCGTTAAGATACAAAACCGGAAACCGCAACGCCATATCATCCCAATAATCAGCTTTTACTAAGGTTGTGATGGCGATTTGATCCCACTGCCATTGCTGCGCCAATTTCGCTGCCGCCAACAACTTTTCCTTGGATAATTTTTTTATCGCAAACTGCCATTGCCGACGTGCTTCCAAATCCTTGCTTAGCCATTTGAATTCCCAACAGGCTTTAAAATCAGGCTGTTCCGAAAGTTGCTCAAGCTCATTTTTCGCCAACTTTACGGGCAGATCAATGATTTGATAAGGTAGGTTGGCAGTATCGGCGGCCAGAAAACCGTAAAAACTCCTATCTTTAGCTAATGCAGCATACGCAGCGTTCGCCTCCTGCTTCTTGCCGATTTCCCGCAATGCGCGTGCTTGCCAATATTGCCACTTGGGTTCTTGGCGTTCGGCAAAGGTCAATCCCGACAACGCGCTGTTAACATGCGACCAATTTTGCTCAAGCAACGCCGCGCGTACTTTGGCGGCCCTGCCTTCTTCATCGGGGAGCAATACTTTATCTAAGTGGCTATATGAGCGATTGTCCTTTTTAGCAAGTAACGCCAAGCCTAACTTGCGCTCTACACGCTGGACACTTTCAGCAGCGATAACAAAATCTGGTTTTTTTGCATCCCAAACCATAATCGCCCTATCCAGATCAGAATTTGCTAACCTAACGACAGCATGGGCAAACAGTCGGCCTGTTTGGGCAGTTTTCTCCAGCCAAAACCGGCTTTCATCAATCGACTCAGGCTTTTGATGAAGTTGTAACCACAACTCAGCACTTTTTCGATCAGTTTTCTTCAAAAAAAGCATTGTTGATTGTGCTACGGCGAGATTATTGTCCTGTAGCGCCGACTCAAACCGCCGCCAAATCAGGTCGGACGTTAACAGGGCTGAGTTTGCTAGTGCGGAAAAAAGTGGTTGGCATTTTGTCTCTATGGATTTTCCTAAAATCCAAAGCCGTTTTGCCTCTCCCAAGGCCTGTTGCTGCTTACCTGTTTGGTATTGCGCCCAAAGAAACTGGCAATCATCAGCGCTATCCTCGGCTACTTCATAATGCTTAACAAAATCGTTCCAACGTTCGTTTTCTGCCAAATAATCTAGCCACTTAGAACGTAATGAAGACGCGTAACGGGTATCTTTATAAGTCGATAAAAAAGCCAGTACCTGATCGGTTTGATCTATGTGGTCTTTCAGCCATTGATATTTTAAGTAAGGAAACAACGGATAATCTGTCAAACTTTCGCTAAGCGCCAGAAATCCGGTTTCGTTCTTTTCAGACAGGTATTTCTCGGCTTGTAAGAAAGCCTGACGCTGGTCATTGAGCTTATCGCTCAAGGCAACAGATGGCAGCAACAATAAGCTGCACATCCAGGCAACAATTTTTAAGTAATTTAGGTTCATAAAGAAATATTTAAACATCCCCCGACGCATGGACGACAAACTGCTCCTGCGTTTGCTGCATTCAGTACGTCTTGTACTTCAGCAATAGCGGAGAGCTTGTCGAAGGACTTAACCAAATATTGGTTTACTGAGTTCAACTAGGATTTACGACAATTTCATTCCAAAAACGCCCGTATTCCAGCAATCCCTTGCGCTCCTGCTCTCTGCGCGATAAGTAAATCAGATCCAGCCAATCCACCCAAAGCATAAACGGGTAGATTACTATTAGCAACCAACTCAGCAAATTGATCCCAACCCAAAACCTCAGCATCGGGATGTGTTGGGGTCGGCAACACCGGTGCTAGCACGACAAAATCAACCCCTATTTTTTGGGCATGACTTAGCTCATCAAAATTATGGCAAGATGCAGCCACCCACCGTTTATTTTCAGGCCGCTGCTCGCAAGCCAGCAAATCCGCACTGGTTAAATGAAGCCCATCAACTTCAAAATCTTCGGCATTTTTAACCGAAGAATTCAACAACAACCAAGTCTTATGGGCTTTGCATAAAGGATAGGCTTGTTCAAGAAACGCGCTAACCTCTTCAAGAAGCAAGGTTTTTAACCGTGCCTGGATCAGCTTAATGCCTTTATCCAGCATTTTCATTACGTTAATAAGCAAAAGCGCGGGATCGGCATCATCCAGAATGGCATAATAGTATGGCAATCGGGCTGCGGCAATAATCGAACGGTTGGCTGCTGGAAAAGCGTAGTTGACCAAATCATCAGGATTCACCCACAAAAACGGCTGACCTTCGCAGCTCTTTACCTCGCCGTCATACTGCTCAACAGTGAAAACAAGAAGCTGCACGGCTAAATCGGGGTAATGATGGTTGATTGTAATTAACGGTGTTGCCGCTTGAATAGTAATATCCAGTTCTTCCTTGAGTTCCCGCATTAAGGCTTGCTCAATGGTTTCAGATGCCCCAATCTTGCCACCGGGAAACTCCCATAAGCCGCCTTGATTTAGGTTTGCATCCCGAAGTGAAATCAATACTTGTCCCGATGGATTTTTGATTACGCCGACGGCGACTTGCAGAGGGTTCATGCTATTTGAATTAGATCGGGTCAAAAGTCACGTAGATACTGTTATCCATATTACGGTCTTTAATGTTTCAGATAGGTATTTGTACGTATATTCTTACAGTATCTTATGTGATAACATCAAATTGGCTGAAATATAATTTTCAGCCATTTAATTTTAAGATTTTGAAGCGCTGATTAAATTTGGGTGTTTCTCATGCAAATGCCTAATTTATATTGCTATTTTTAACAAGTGATGGCGCAATCGTTTGCGTCTAAAAATCAATGGAGAAAACTATGAAAACAAACACTATGAAGCTTTTTTTCCGTAAAGCACTTATGCTTACGTCACTCGTACTAGCGGGGGGGGGTAGTCCTATCCAATAATGCGATGGCAGCGAACTTAGTCGCCAACCCAAGCTTTGAAGCCTTCACGGGCATCTTCGCCGGGGACGGAGGAAGCCAACTTGTTTCGAGTTCCACCACGCTAACCAGTTGGAGTATTACCAACAATGAGATCGCAGTTCTTAAGAATCCAAATTTATACAACCTAACCCCTTCCGACGGTAACAATTTCCTCGACCTCACAGGATATACTAGCGCAGGTTTTCCGAAAGGGGTTTCACAAACCCTGAACAGCCTAATAGTAGGGCAAACCTACCAATTTGCAATGGACTTGGGAATTCGGAACGGAGCTTGCGTATCAGGTGGCAACAATTGTACTGGCCCTATCCAAGTGAACGCCAGTATTGGAAGTGCCAGTCAAACATTCACACACAACTCCTTAAGCCCAGGAAACATCTGGGGAACATACGGTTTTGATTTCACAGCCACCAATACAAACATGCTGCTCACTATCCTTGGAAGTAGCATACCTCCTGACAACTTTTACATTGGCCTCGATAATGTCTCAGTGAACGCGATTCAGAATCCGAGTGCCGTTCCTGTGCCTGCTGCGGTGTGGCTGTTTAGTACAGGCCTGCTGACACTTATTGGCGCGCTGAAGAAACGCCAATTGAGTTTCGCCTGACTCGGCGTGTTGAGAGAAGCATACTCCGCATGGGCTTCATTTACCGCTCAAAGGTAATAACCCGTAAGTTGCGCCAAATGTAGAAGCGTTGGGTTGCCTGCTATTTGGTAACCTAACTTTCTAGAGCTTCATAAATGTAAAGATTCCTTGCGCGTTGTAATCCGCCATTGCAACGATCATTAGAGTTGGTGAATACAACGCGCCCACAGCACAATCATAATAACGGAAACACCGTGTGTTTGTGCGTCTAATCCGCCCTTTATTCAACCTACGGATTTCATATCCTTATTTGGAAGACATCCGAAGACATCCTAAGTCCTATACTCCGCATTAATCTTCACATAATCATAAGAAAAATCACAAGTCAACACTTCCTGGATCGCTTGTCCTCGTCCTAGTTTGACGGTGATGGTAATTTCTTCTTGAGCCATTACCCGCTGCCCGGCGGCTTCAGTGTAATCATCGGCGCAACCACCATTCCTGACGATGCAGACATCATCCAGAAAAAGCTGTACGTCTTCCAGCACCATATTCTCGACTCCTGAACGACCTACTGCCGCCAATATCCGTCCCCAATTAGGATCGCTCGCGAAAAAAGCGGTCTTCACCAAGGGCGAATGGGCGATGGTTTTGCCGACACGCACGGCTTCTTCATTGCTTTGGGCTTGTTCGACGACTATCCGCATCAATTTGGTCGCGCCTTCGCCGTCGCGTATTATTAATTCCGCCAATTGTTTGCAAACCGACATAATGGCATCGGCAAAAACCTGATAATTCTCGGTATTCGCGGTTATTTCAGGTGCGGATGTGCAGCCGCTTGCCATCAGCACACAGGCATCGTTGGTGGACGTATCGCCATCAACTGTTATAAGGTTGAAAGATTGCTCCACAGCCGCATCCAAACATTGTTGCAACAAGGGCTGGGCAATTTTGGCATCGGTGGCGATAAACGCCAGCATAGTTGCCATGTCTGGCTGGATCATCCCTGCGCCTTTGGAAATGCCGTTAATGGTAACGGAATGACCTTCCAATATAATCGCCTGGGTTACACCCTTGGGAAAGGTATCGGTGGTCATAATGGCGTGGGCGGCTTTGTCCCACAAGTCAGTGCTTAGTTGTTCAAAAGCGGCGGGTAAAGCGGCGGTTATCTTTGCTACAGGTAAAGTCTGACCGATTACCCCAGTCGAAAATGGCAACACCTGATTAGCCTGACCGCCAACTAAGTTGGCAGCACTGATACAGGATGTAATGGCATCTCCCATGCCCTGCCTACCCGTCCCGGCATTAGCATTGCCAGAATTAATCAGCAACCAACGAGGCTGATGCGCCATATTGGCTTTCGCCACATGCACTGGAGCAGCACAAAAGGCGTTGCGGGTGAATACAGCGGCGCAAGTAGCACCTTCCGCCATTTCGATCAGCAGCAAATCATCCCTAACGGTTTGCTTAATCCCTGCGTTGGTAGCTCCTAGTTTAATGCCAGAAATTTCCGGCATTGTGGGGAAATTGTTTAGTCCTACTGCCATGATGTTAATTTCTCTTTAAAACTGTAAGTTTTTGTAAATATTCGTAAAAATGATCTTGCTCCACTCTAGCAGACACGCCACTAAGCAACTTTTTGGTATCATTCGCTTCCAATGCAACTGATCCGAGATAGCCTAAGTTTAAGCAAAATTGTTTGCGATTGTAATACACATCGATACACTCGAACACCCCATGCTAGGCATCTGTCCGAGTTTTAAGGCATTCACCATACACCGCTTTGACCGACGTTGTGGTTTCAGCCTTTCATCGCGGTGTTATCGTAACAATCGCCTTTTTTGGTGCTACCCTTATTTTTGGATTTCCATTAGGTATTTTGGTTTTAGAGATTATTCGTTTAGCCAAGTGTCTGCTCGCGTGGGCAAGATCAACCAAGAAGACAAAGAAAACCAAGAAATCTACAGTCATATTTTAGTGTTCTGCGGCTTTTGGTTTTCACCTCAAAGCAAAATGTGTATTTAGGATGCTAAAATGAAAAAAGTAGGCAAAGAAAATATTTTGTGTATAATACTCGGCTACGCTGGTGTAGCTCAGTTGGTAGAGCAGCTGATTTGTAATCAGCCGGTCGCGGGTTCGAGTCCCATCGCCAGCTCCATATAAAACAAGCCCTTACGAGCAATCTAAGGGCTTTATTATTGCCTGCTGAAAAATTAATAAGCACATAATAAGCAGCTGGGATAAAACCACGTCAAAAATAGACATTCATCAGGCACAAAAAAACCGCATTGTTAGCGACATTCATAAAAAATGCCGCTCCAATACAACCAATCTATTTTTAATGCTCATTAAATTGCCCTAGGCTCTGCAAATGGTGATTGTCTTTACCTCAATGCCTTGTAATCTGTACGCTTCAACCTTGCCCATCATTTCTTGATAAAGTTTCAGATTGTATGATTCTGTTGGGATCATAATAATCGGTGGTAATAACCGTTCTTTATTGATGGCCTGTTCCAGCTTAACCAGCCTGTTTTTAATGCTCATTCTGCGTTCTCCAATGCTTCAATACGTTTTTCCAGGT